>JBIQMQ010000074.1:0-11246 GCA_044463185.1 Nakamurella lactea
CTTGTCGACGGTGCCCAGGGTGAAGAAGTGGCTGCCGGGGTCCAGATCCCCGCTCTGCGTCACGGTGACCTTCGCCGGGGATGCGGGCAATCCGCGCTCCTCCCGCCATCGGCGCCGGTCGGCGGACCGGATCAGCAGCCGCGGATTGTCGCGCCGAATGGTGTTGGCGCCCACCAGGATCGCGTCGCAGCTCGCTCGGACCGCGTCGATGCGCTCGAAGTCGGCGGCGTTCGACAGCTGCAGCCGCGGGACGGCCGGGCTGTCCAGATAGCCGTCGAGCGACACACTGCAGCTCAGCAGTGTGTAGGGGCGCTCCTCCACCGTTCGCCTCCTGCCGTTCGATGCCCGTTCGATGTCCGTCCGATGTCCGGTCGCGTCCTGTCGGTCGCCCTGTATGTACCCACCTGGCGGCTCCGATGTGTGCTCAGCGTAGGCGTGGCGCCGTGCGCGCCGCGGCTCGGCGCAGACGCTCGGCGCCGTCTCGTCGCGCCGCGGCCGCCACGTCCGCCAGCGCGTGGGCCACGATGCGCGCGGTCACATCCCACCCGGTCAGCGCCTCCCGTCGCCGCCGGGCGGCATCGCGCCACAGGCTGCGGAGGCGCGGGTGGGTGAGCCATTCCCGGATCGCTGCCGCCAACGCTTCCGGGTCGTCCGGCGGGATCAGCCGGCCCGGGGTGCGCCCGTCCTGATCGGCACCCAGCGCCTCGCGGACCCCGCCGACGTCCGTCGCCACGGCGGGGATGCCCCGGGCTAGTGCCTCGGGGATCACCATGCCGTAGGTCTCGAACCGGGACGGCACGACGAGCAGATCCGTGGCGTGCATCCGGTCCGCGAGCGCCGATCCGGTCAGTGCCCCGGTCAGCTGCACACGCGCGGACAGGTTCGCCTGGGCCAAGGCGCCGCGAATCCCGTGGTCGGTGGCGTCGTCGGACGGGCCGACACACCAGCACTGCCATGGCATATCGCCCAGCAGACCGAGCGCGCGCACGAGCACATCGATGCCCTTGTGCGCCGCGATCCGGCCCAGGAACAGCAGGTTCGGGCCGGCACCGGATCCTGCCGGCGCACCTGCCGCGATCGGCGCCGGGTCCACGCCGGGCGGAGCCACGGTCACGGTCAGGTTTGCCAGCCGGGGTTGCCGTCCCAGCCAGGAGGCCGTCCACCGGCTCGTCGTGATGATGCCCGCGGCGGCCGCGAGGACTCGTTCTTCCGAGTCGGCGACCGGGACGGCGTGGCCGATCGGTGCGGCCCCCGCTGGGCTTTCGCCGGGTAGCGCGACGGCTCTCGGCAGGTGCAGCAGGATCACCACGGCGAGTCGTTCGCTGTGCGGAACCACCGCCGACGCCGCCGATGTCGCGATCAATCCGTCCGCGAGCACCACCGCGCCGTCGGGGATGCGTTCCAGCGTCGCGTCGAGCTGCTTCAGCGCCGCGGGGGACGGCGCGGGACCCGGATCGGGAGCGGTCACCTCCGACACGTGCCAACCGTCGCGCCGCAGGCCCGCCAGCAGACGGACGTCATACATGTTGCCGCCGCTGGGTCGGGACGGGTCTCGGAAACCCGACGGCAAGAGCGCCGTGACGCTCCTGGTGGTTCCCGCGCTACCGGGCACGGCGGTAGCTCGCCCACGCGACGTGCGACTCGTGCAGGGTCACCGTGATCGCGGTGACGCCGTCCGCGGCGCCGCCGTCCTCCAGCCGCCTCACCAAGCGGTCGGCGACCACCTTCGCGAGCACCTCCGTGGTCGTGTTCACGCCGGCGAGGCTCGGATCCTCGTCCAGGTTGTGCAGCGTGAAATCGGCGAGCACCGCATGCAGATCCCTTGTGGCGCGGTCGATGTCGATGACGATGCCGTCGTCCGTGAGCCGCTCCGACTCGAACGTCGCGTCCACCACGTAGGTGGCGCCGTGCAGCGCCTGGGCCGGGCCGAACGAGGCGCCCTTGAGGCTGTGCGCCACCATCATGTGATCGCGAACCGTCACGGTGAACATCCGCATTACTCCTCGTCTGTCGCGGGGGCTGTGGTCCCGGATGTGCCTGTCGCGGCAGCGCGGTCCGAAAGGCCCTGTGCCGTCGGGTCGGCGTCGTAGCGCACCACGTGACACACCCCTGGTTGACGCAGCAGCTCCGGCATGGCGGCCGGCAGGTCGCGGAAGTCGGTGTCGGCGCCCAGCAGGGCGTCCAGCGCGTCGTCGTCCAGCAGTCGGACCGCCAGCCCCAGCCGATCGTGGTGCGACCGGGTCGCCTGACGGGCCGGCGCCACCAGGCCAACCTGGCTCGCCCGGATGCCGAGCCGACGCGAGTGGAACGCCCCGCCGAGGGGCAGCGCCACGTCCCCGGTGCCGTACCAACTGAGCTCGGTCACCACGCCGTCCACCGGCAGCAGGGACAGGCACGTGGCGAGCCCCGCGGCGGTGGCGCTGGTGTGGACCACGATCTCGTGCTCTCCCTGGGCTTCGGCGGGCATCGCGAAATCCGCGCCCAGGGCCCGCGCCACCTCCGCCCGTGACGGGTCGGTATCGACCACCGTCACCGTCACGCCCGGAATCCGCGCCAGCAGCCACGCGGTGAGGCAGCCCAGCACCCCGCCGCCGACGACACACGCCCGATCCCCGACTCGCGGGGCGGCGTCCCACAGCGCGTTCACCGCCGTCTCGGCCAATCCCGCCAGCACGGCGCGGCGCGCCGGCACCGAAGCGGGGACCGGCACCACCGAGGACGCCGGTACGACGTACTCGGTCTGGTGCGGGTAGAGGCAGAACACGGTGCGCCCAGCCAGTTCCGGCGGGCCGGACGTGACGGTGCCGACGTTGAGGTAGCCGTACTTCACCGGCCCGGGGAACTCGCCCTCCTGGAAGGGCGCCCGCATCCGCTCGAACTGATCCGGCGGCACGCGTCCGCCGAACACCAGGGACTCCGTTCCCCGGCTGATGCCCGAGAACAGGGTGCGCACGGCGACCTCGCCGGGCCCCGGTGGCGCCACCTCCGCCGCGCGGATCTCCCCGATTCCCGGTCGCTCGATCCACCACGCACGGGCCTGCGGCATCGGGGGACTCCCTTCCTGCGGTTCCTGACAGTGTGCCCCGGCTCGTGCGCCTGGCACCACGACCGGATCCGGTTGCCGGCCATTGAACTGCCCCGGGCCCGGGTGCGTACTAGATGGCGTGAAACAGGACGAGCGCACCGTATTCCACGATGCGCTGCGTCCCGCGCGCCTCTCCGCGTTCGCGCCGGGCGAGTTCGTGGGGCAGGAAAGCTTCATGCGGGCCTGCGACATCCGCGCCCTGGCGCGCCGCGCCGCGATCGACGCGAAGGCGCGCGTCATGGACCTGTGTTGCGGCGTGGGCGGGCCGGGACGGCTCATCGCCGCGGAAACCGGATGCCGCTACCTGGGAGTCGACTATTCGGCCAGCGCGCTGCGCATCGCCGCGAACGAGGCCGGCCGGCTGGACTGCCGGTTCGTCGAAGCGCGGATTCCGCCGGTGCCACGCGAGACGTGCGACGTGGTCCTGCTTCTCGCCACGTTCCTGGCGTTCGACGACAAACGCGCGGTGATCGACGAGGTAGCCGCCGTGCTGCCGGTCGGCGGGCGGTTCGCGTGCACCGTGCTCATCGGCGAACCGCTCACCCATGACGAACAGCAGGCGATGCCCGATGCGGACACGGTATTCCCGGTGCCGCTCCCGGAGCTGCGGGCGATCCTCGACGTCGGTGGGTTCGACGTCACCTGGCAACGGGACACCAGCGTCGACCACGCGCGCACGGCCGAGGCGCTGTTGGCGGCCTACCAGGCCGACTCGGATCGCATCGCGCGCCGGGTCGGCGTCCGCGCGCATGCGGAACTGGTGGCGGCACACGACCTCTGGGTCGACTGGCTCGGCTCGGGGCGGGTGCGTGCCATGGAACTGATCGCCGAGCGGCGATGACGAGTTCCACGGCGGTCGCGCCGTACGCCCAGTACCTCCTCGCGAAGCGGACCGTCGACGACAGGTCGCTCAATGCCGGCGTGCTGACCTGGCTGCGGAACCAGATCGGCACCGGGGCGCGGCACTTCGTCGAGATCGGCGGCGGCGTGGGAACCATGGTCGCCCGGCTGTACGGGCTGGGCATCGCGGTGCGCGGCGAATACCTGTTGATCGACGCCGACGCCCGGATGCTCGCAGAGGCGCGTCGCCACCTGGCCGGATGGGCCGCCGCCCACGGCGTGACCGCGCGCGAAACGACCGACGGTGTTGTGCTGGGGGAGCTCTCGGTGACGCTCGTCGAGGCGGAGATCGGCGAGTACAGCGAGCGCGTCGCGGGCCGGCACGCCGACGTGCTGATCGGCTGCGCCGTTCTCGACGTGATCGATGCGCCGCGGCTATTGCCCGGGATGCTCCGCATGCTGAAACCCGGGGGCCTGTACTGGTTCCCGATCACCTACGACGGCGAGATGGCCTTCCTGCCGGACCATCCCGCGGACCTGGCGTTGATCGCGGCCTATCACGCAGACATGGACCGGCGGGTGCGCCACGGCCGGCCGGCCGGTGAACGCTTCGCCGGTCGGCACCTGCTCGAGCACCTGCGGTCCGTCGGCGCCCCGGTGTGCGCGGCGGGATCCGCCGACTGGATCGTCCTTCCCGGGCCGGACGGGCGCTATCCCGAGGGCGAGGCGGAGTTCGTCGCCGCCATTCTCGACACCATGGAATCCGCGCTGATGCCGGGCGGCAGCGCGGTGGGCGTCGACCGTGACGTCCTCGCGCGCTACCTGTCGGTTCGCCGCGAGCAGCTCGCCCGCGGCGAACTCGTCTACCTGGCCCACAATCTCGACGTCGCCGGCCGGGCCCCGACGTGATCGCGCGGCGACTGCGCGCCATCCCGGCGGAGGTTCGATTCGGCCTCGCCGCGATGCCGCTGCTGCTCGCCGCCCTCGCACTGACGACACGACTGACGGCCATCGGCTGGGCCGCCGGGCTGCTGAGCGGCGGGGTGGTGACCGCACTGCTCACCGCCGCCCGCGCGCGCCGCCGGCAGGCATCCCTCGGCCCGGCCGATTGGGTCACACTGGCGCGGGCCTACCTGACCAGCGGCATCGCCGCCCTGGTCGCGCAGGACTGGGCCGGGGTCCGCTCGACGGTGCCGCTGGTGATCCTGGGCGCTGTGGCGCTGGCACTGGACGGCGTGGACGGCCGGATAGCGCGGCGCACCGGGACCGTGTCCGAGCTGGGTGCCCGGTTCGACGGCGAGGTCGATGCGTACCTGATCCTGGTGCTATCCCTCGGGCTCAGCGCGGACCTCGGCTGGTGGGTGGCCGCTGCCGGGGTGACGCGATACGCGTTCCTCGTCGCAGGCTGGGTGCTGCCGATGTTCGCCCGGCCGCTGCCGTACCGCTACTGGCGCAAGGTCGTCACCGCCGCGGCCGGGCTAGTGCTGCTCGTCGCGATCTCCGGCCTGCTGCCGGGGCCGGTCAACGTGATCGGCGTGCTGATAGTCCTTGCCCTGCTGGCGGAATCGTTCGGTCGGGACATCGCGTGGCTCTACCACCGGGGGGCTCGCGAGGGCACCCGTCGGGCGCTTGCGGCCGTAACGACGATCGCCGCGTGGGTGCTCATCTGGTTCGTCCTGTGCCTGCCCGCCCGGCCCGAGCTGCTCGGCACGGCGGCGTGGCTCGCCATCCCGGCCGAGGGGATCGCGATCGGACTGCTGGCGATTCTGCTGCCGGTGGCTGCACGTCGGATTACCGGCGTGATCGCCGGCATCCTGCTGGCCGCGTTGACGCTGGAGAAGCTGCTCTCCCTCGCGTTCCTGAGCGAGATCGGCCGGCCGTTCAATCCGGTCCGCGACTGGGCCGCGGTCGGCTCGGCCGTTGGCGTGCTCCGGGCCTCGCTCGGCGGTTCCGCCGATTCGGTGCTGGGGTTCGTGGTCCTCGCCGCGGCGGCACTGGCGTACCTCATCGCCGCGGCGGTCCGCCGCGTGCTGGTGCACACCGCGCGGCATCGCCCGACCGCGAGCCGGGCCGTGACGGCGCTGGCCGTCGCCTGGGCCCTGATGTTCGTGACCGGAGCGCGCATGGGTGCTGCGGTGCCGATCGCGGCCGGCAGCACCTCCGAGTTCGCAGCGCAGCAATCGGTGCTGGTGTGGGATACCGCCCGTGACCGCACCCGGTTCGCCGCCGATCTCGCGGCGGCCGACCCCGTCGCCGCTGCGGCACCCGGCGACCTCGTGGCACGCCTCGCGGGCAAGGACGTTCTGATCATCTTCGTGGAGAGCTACGGCCAGGTGGCGTTGGAGGATCCCTCGCTCGCACCGCCCATCACCGAGACGCTGCGGCGCGGCGCCGCGGATCTTCGGGCGGCTGGATTCTCGTCGCGCAGCGCGCTTCTCGACTCGCCGACGTTCGGCGGCGTGAGCTGGCTGGCGCACTCGACGCTGCAATCGGGGTTGTGGGTCGACAGCACGCAGCGGTACGAACAACTCACCGCCAGTTCGAGGGCGACGCTGGCCAGCGTCTTCGGCGCCGCGGGCTGGCGCACCGTCTCCGACATCCCCTCGGACGACCGGACCTGGCCCGCCGGCACCGACTTCTACCACTACGACAAGCTGTACGACAGGCGGAACGTCGGATACGCAGGCCCCACGTTCAGCTATGCCGCGATGCCCGACCAGTTCACCCTCGCGGCGTTCCAGCGGCTGGAGATGCAGCCGGATCATGCCCCCGTCATGGCCGAAATCGACCTGGCCTCGTCGCACACACCGTGGACGCCGCTACCCCGGCTGGTGCCCTGGCAGCAGGTCGGCGACGGCCAAGTCTTCGACCCGATGCCCGCCGAAGGCTTGCCACCGGACGTGGCGTGGCGCGACCCCGACCTGGTGCGTCGCCTCTACGGTGAATCGATCCAATACTCGCTCGGCACCGTGGTGTCCTGGATCGAGCAGCTGCACAGCGACGATCTCGTGGTCCTGTTGCTCGGCGACCACCAACCGGCACCGATCGTGTCCGGGTACGGCGCCACCCATCTGGTGCCGGCATCGCTGATCGCCGCGGATCCGGCCGTGTTCCGCGACATCGACTGCTGGGAATGGCAGCCCGGGCTGGTGCCGTCGCCGGGCGGGCCCACCTGGCGCATGGACGAGTTCCGGGACGCGTTCTTCGGGGCGTTCGGCCGGTCCGGTGCCGCCGGAGTACGTGGATGCGTCGCGCCCTGAGCACTGGCCGGCAAGCGCAAGGTCAGAAGTCCGCGATGACGAGCTTTTTCATCTCCAGCATGTTCTGGTAGGCGCCGGGCCGTTGCATCAGTTGGTCCAACATCTCCGGCACGATCTGCCAGCTCACCCCGAACCGGTCGACCAGCCAACCGCACTGCTCGGCCTCGGGTACCGCGGACAGCGCCTCCCACAGTCGGTCGATCTCTGCCTGGTCCGCGCAATCGACCTCCAGGGAAACGCCGGGGGTGAACGTGAACTGGTGGTCGGGCCCGCCGTCCATCGCCGAGAGCCGTTGGCCGGCCACGGTGAAGTCGCCGAACATGAGCGCTGGGCGGCTGCCCGCCCAGGGCGCGCCGCCCGGCGGGTATTCGAGCATGACCCCGGGCTCCGCCTCCGGGAACACCTCGGCGTAGAACCCGATCGCCTCCTGCGCGCGCGGCTCGGACCCGGTGAACATCAAATTCGGCAGCACGGCCGGCTGCTCCGGCCCGGCCGGGTCGGACAGGATGAGCTGCCAGTTGACGCCGTAGGAGTCCTCCACCCAGCCGTAGTGCGGGCTGTGCGGGTAGGCCTGCAGCGGCATGCGGACTTCGCCGCCTGCGGACAGCGTCTGCCACATCCGGTCGATCTCGGCGCGCGCGGCGGCGTCGTCACCGCCGGTGTGTCGAGGGTCGACGGACACGATGAACGAGATCGACGGATTCGGCCGAAACTCGTTGCCCGCGTTGATCAGTCGTATCCGGTAGCCACGGATCGTGACGTCGACCACGAGCTCCTTGCCGGCGAAGTCGCGCTGGAAATCGGGCAGGCCGGTCTCCGGGTAGCGCGCCACCACGGTCCACTCAGTGTCCGGGAAGACCGTCGCATAGAAGGCGCCGGCCTCGGCTGCGGTGCCCTGACTCCAGACGTTCGGAACGATACGTTGCATGGCGATGCCCCCATCCCGTCGCCGCCAGCCTACCGATCCGGGGGCCAACCTGCCCGCGTGTTACTGACGCCGGCACATGCGCCGGCGTCAGTAACACGCGGGGAGATGGGGACCGACGAATACGCGGCCGGATTGGAACCGAATTGACTCCGCGGCGCCGGACCGGTAGGTTGGGCCGCACGGTCACGAGTACCAGCAACAAGCCCCGGCTAGCTGGTCGGCAACCCTCGCGTGCGGTGGGGTGCTCCGGGTGACGACCGGGCGGAACGCCACAGGGCGGATCTCGCAAGCGCTCGAACCGAATCAGGAGTGAAATACCGTGGCTACTCTCGCCCGACACACAGATCCCACTGTGCAGTGCGGCCGCGCCATGGTGATGTCCATGATGTGCCAGGGAATGTGTACGGATCGAATGTCCGGCCGCATTCCCGCCTCCCGCGCCTGATTCTCGTTTCTCGGCCGCGACATCCCTTGCCATAGCAGGGGTGTCGCAGGCTAGCGACAATCCCAATCCGGCGCACCGGCCCCTATCGCGGCGACCGGGCATTCGGCATACGCCGATGGAGCTCGGTACCCCGATCGTGCGGGCCACCAGCAGCCATCGACACCTCAGCGACAGGACATCCCACCATGAGTGAGAGACATCAATTCGGCTTCGACACGCTGGCCATCCACGCCGGCGGGCGACCAGACCCGGAGACCGGCGCCCGCGCCGTGCCCATCTACGCGACAAGCTCGTTCGTGTTCGAGGACGCCCAGCAGGCTGCGGACCTCTTCGCGCTGCAGACCTACGGCAACCTGTACTCGCGGATCGGCAACCCCACGGTGGCCGTCTTCGAGGAGCGGGTGGCGACCTTGGAGGGCGGCCTCGGCGCCGTCGCCACCGGCTCCGGCCTCGCCGCGCAGCTCGTCACAGTGCTCACGCTGTGTCAGCAGGGCGACGAGATCGTCGCGTCGCGCTCGCTCTATGGCGGCACGCACACCCAGTTCGACGTCACGCTGCGCCGCCTCGGTATCAACGTCACGTTCGTCGACTTCGACGACGAAGCCGCCGTGGAAGCCGCCATCACGGACCGCACCAAGATCCTGTACGGCGAGGTTATCGGCAACCCGCGCGCCGACATCCTGGACATTTCCCGCTTCGCCGACCTCGCGCACAGCCACGGAATCCCGTTGGTGGTCGACTCCACCTTCGCCACGCCGTACCTGTGCCGGCCGATCGAGCACGGCGCGGACATCGTGGTGCACTCGGCGACGAAGTTCATCTCCGGACACGGCACCGTGATCGGCGGCGTCATCGTCGAGGCCGGCACGTTCCCCTTCAACAACGGCAACTTCCCGCTGATCACCGAGCCGTCCCCGGCGTATCACGGGCTCACGTTCTGGGACAACTTCCGCGAGTACGCGTTTCTCACGCGCGCCCGCACCGAGGTGCTGCGCGACGTCGGCGCCGCGCTCTCGCCGTTCGACGCGTTCCTACTGCTGCTCGGCCTGGAGACGCTGCCGCTGCGGATGCGGCAACACGCCGCCAACGCCCGCGCGGTGGCCGAATTCCTGGCCCAGCGCGACGAGGTCGCCTGGGTGAGCTTCCCGGTGTTCGAGGACAACAAGTGGACCACCCTGGCCCAGAAATACCTGCCCGACGGGCCGGGCGCCGTGTTCTCCTTCGGCCTCAAGGGCGGCTACGAGGCCTGCAAGACGTTCATCGCGTCGGTGGAACTGGCCTCGCACCTCGCGAACATCGGCGACGCCAAGACGCTCATCATCCACCCGGCCTCCACCACGCACCAGCAGGTGCCGAACGAGGCGCGCGAGGCGGCCGGCGTCGGCAACGACCTGATCCGGATTTCGGTCGGCATCGAGACGCTGGACGACATCCTCTGGGACCTGGACCAGGCCCTGACCGCTACCACGTCGGCGTGACAAAGGAGACCCGTTCGATGTCTGCCATCACCATCATCCCCGCCAACGAGGCCACCCACCGCGCCACGGGTGACGTCCCAGAAGCATCTGCCCGGGAGCGCCTGCAGATCCTCGCCGAATCGAAATCCGTTGCGCTGGTGGGCGTCTCGCCAAATCCATTGCGTGCGTCGAACTTCGTCGCGACCTACCTGGTGCGCACCGGGCTGAAGGTCTACCCGGTGAACCCGCGCGCCGAGTCGGTGCTGGGCCTCACTTGCTACCCGTCGCTGCACGACCTGCCCGAGGTCCCGGACATCGTCGACATCTTCCGGGCGCCGGACGCCATCCCCGGCGTGGTCGACGAGGCCATCGCCGTCGGCGCGAAGGTCGTCTGGTTCCAGCTGGGGCTGCGGCACGACGGCGCCGCACGGACGGCCCTCGACGCCGGCCTGAAGGTCGTCCAGGACCGCTGCCTCAAGATCGAACACGCCCGATTCGCCGGCGGCCTGCACTACGGCGGGTTCGTCACCGGCGTCGTCACCTCGAGGAGGCGCCGTCGTATCTAGATCCAGAAACACCGTGCATGACGCCGCCCGCCGCACGGCGGAGGGCCGGCAACGAAACAGGGAACCATCCGGGGCGCCTCCTGCACGAGGCGCCGCCGAACCGATGGACGGCCACCCGTCACACCGCATCACTACCAAGGGAGAAACGTACACCATGACCACAGCAACAGCACCGGTCAACAACGGCGTCAACACGGCAGCGCTGCTCGGCGCCCGCAAGGCGCTCGCCGACCAGCCGGAGGCCGCCCAGTTCGTGTGGCGCGCCACCAGCGAGTGGATCCACGCGACGCACAGCAAGGGCATCGTGAAGAGCTACTTCGGCCTCGGCGCGGAGCAGCCGCACAAGCAGCCGCAGACCGTCGAGTTCGATCACCCCGAGACGTTCGGCGAGGAGGACCAGGCTGTCACGCCGGTCGAGGTCGTCCTCACGGCGCTGGGCGGCTGCCTCACCGGCGGTATCGCCGCCGTCGCGCAGCACCGAGGCATCCAGCTGCGCTCCGTGAAGGCCACCATCGAAGGCGACATGGACATCTTCGGCATCCTCGGCATCGACCCGGAAGTGCGCAACGGCTACAACGAGATCCGCGTCAACTACGAGATCGACGCGGATGCCAGCCAGGCCGACATCGAGGCGCTGGTAGCGCAGTCGCAGAAGCGCAGCGCCG
>JBIQMQ010000075.1:0-11195 GCA_044463185.1 Nakamurella lactea
TCACCTCGGCCCTCGGTGACGACGCCGGCGTGATCGGCGCCGCGGCGCTCTTCGAGTGAAGCGCCGGCCCGCGCCCCGTTCCGCGACAGCCGATGTCGTGTCCGAATCCGGACGCCACCTAGGATCCTGATCGCAAGCAGCAGCGGCGGACCGGGTGGCCCGCACACGATCGTGGGGACGGATGGGATCGGTGACCAATCGCAATGCGGCGGGCGGCTCGGGGGCGGCCCGCCCGGGACAAGAATCGGACCGTCGCGCCCTCGTCGTCATCGGAACCCGCCCCGAAGCGATCAAGCTCGCCCCCGTCGTGCTGGCCCTGCGCGACGCCCCGGGCTGGCAGCCGATCGTCGTGACCACGGGGCAGCACGGTCCGGTCGTGGACGAGGTGCTGCACACCTTCGGCACGCCGGCCGATGTCGCACTCGAGGAGTGGGAGCGGTCCGGTGATCTCGCCGGGCTCCACGCCGAGCTGGTGACCCGCCTCGCGGCCACCGTCGCCGACACCGCCCCGGACACCGTGGTGGTCCAGGGCGACACCGCCACGACCCTCACCGGTGCGATGGCGGCGTTCTGGGCGCAGATACCGGTCGTCCACGTCGAGGCCGGACTCCGCAGCGGCGACCTCTTCGCGCCCTTCCCCGAGGAGGCGAATCGCCGCATGGTGGCCCAGGTCGCGGCCCTGCACCTGCCACCGACCGACGGCGCCGGGGCGGCCCTGCTCGCCGAAGGCTGCGACCCCGACCGGGTACTGGTCGTCGGCAACACCGTGGTCGACGCGGTCCGCTGGCTGGCGACGAACGGGCCTTCGCTCACGCCCGCTCCCGACACCCCCCACGCCGCCCACGACCGGACGCTCGTGCTCGTGACCTGTCACCGCCGGGAGAACTGGGGGGACGGCACCCGACGGATCGCCACGGCGTTGCACGACCTGGTGCGTGAACACCCCGGCGTCGACGTGGTCGTCGCCGCGCACCCGAACCCCGCGGTGCGCGCGGTGCTCGACGAGGCACTCGCGGGCGTCGACGCCGTGTCGGTGCGCGACGCGCTGCCCTATGACACCTTCGTCTCGCTGCTGCGACGCGCCCGCCTGGTGCTGACCGACTCGGGTGGCGTGCAGGAGGAGGCGGCCGCGCTCGGCGTTCCCGCTCTCGTGCTGCGCGACGTGACCGAACGGAGCGAAGGGATCGATGCCGGTATGGCCGGCCTCGTGGGCACCGACCCGATCGCCATCCTCGCCGGGGTGCGGCGCATCCTCGCGGAATCCGCGCCGACACCCGACGGGTGGCCCGACTGCCCCTACGGCGACGGTCGAGCCGCCGAGCGTACCGTCCGGGCGATCTCCTGGTTGCTCGACGGAGCACCCCGGCCCGCGCCGTTCCGCTACGGAGCCGCTGCGGTCACGACGATCGGCTGATGGCGCCGAGCACCCGCGGCGGCGCGGTGCCGGCGGCGATGGGCTGCTCGTCGGCCTCTGCGGAGCGGACGGTCTTGGTCCAGCCGTGCTGGCGGCGCGCCATCCGCCAGAGCGCGCGCCACGCGCACAGATACGACAGATAGTTCGTGGCCACGAAGCAGTGCCCGAGCTTCGCGGCGCGGCGCAGCGTCATGGTCGGTTGGCGCCGCCGGGCCAGAACCGAGGTGACGAGCGCCGGCCAGAAGCCGAGCACGTACAGGATCGTCAGCTGCACGAGCCAGAGCCAGGCCGTCGACGCGAAGACGAAGCTGTCGGAGACGTCGAGTGCGATCTGCAGCAGGATCAGGTGGTACAGCACCGACCACGGCAGGTCGAACAGCCACGGCACCAGCAGATACAGGCTCATCTCGACCGACGACGCATGGTTCATGCGCCGTGACGACAACACCTCGGGGAGCCGGCGGTATCCCGACATGTGCCCCTGATACCAGCGGGTGCGCTGACGCACGAGCGGACCCAGGCGAGCGACACCCTGCTGATCGACCGCCGCCCGCGGGGTGGACGTGAGGCGCCAACCCGCCACCGCGAGCGAGATCGCCAGATCCAGATCTTCGGTCAGCGACGACGACCACGGGGTTTCGCCCACGTCGAGCAGCGCCCGCAGACGGGTGAACTGCCCGTTGCCTCCCAGGCTCACCGTGCCGGTCGAGATGCGACCGAACTGGGTGAGCGACGACAAGGTCCAGAACTGGTGGTCCTGGAACTGGAGCAGGAAGTTGTCTTCCCGGTTGCGGATCCGCACCGCGAGCTGCACACCGCCGACCTCCGGATCGTCGAAGAGGGGCAGCACCTCGTGGATCGCGCCGTCGGACAGGCGGCCGTCGGCGTCCATCACCACCACGATGACCCGGTCGGGGTCGAGGTGGCGTTCGGCCACGTCGTCGAGCAGATGGCGGAAGCCGGCGTTGAGTGCCGCTCCCTTGCCCCGTCGGGCGTCGGGTGCGCGACGTTGCACGAGCAGCAACTGCTCGCCGCCGGCTTCGCGGGCCGCCATGGCGGTTGCATCGGTGGAGCCGTCGTCGATCACGATGATCCGGCTGTCTTCCCAGGGCCCGCCGAGCAGGTCGTCGCCGAAGTCAGGATCCAGCAACGCCGAGACCGTCCGGGCGATCACGGCCTCCTCGTCGAGGCACGGCACCAGGAAGTACAGGTGATAGCTCCGGGGCGCCGCCGGGGCGTCGTCGAGGACGCGGAAGGGATGACCGAAACCCACCGAGTCCTGGAACGACAGTCGGGTGCGTTGACGTCGCAACTCGCGGATCCCCAGACCGGCGGCCAGGAAGAAGTAGGCCGCGGCCAGCGACATCAACAGCAACGCGAGGGTGTCGACGACCTCGAAGAACGCGTCCACCGCTGTCGCCTAGGACGCCGTGGGGTCGGCCTGCCGAGTGGCGACCATCCGCACCAGGAGCAGGCCCAGCACCATGAGTACGGCGCCGATCATGCCCATGGTCAGGGCGCTGAACCCGGTCGCGGCCAGCGCACCGCACCCTGCCGCGACGCCGCAGCCTGCCGCTCCGTATCCGTTCATCGACGTTGCTCCTCGACGGTGTCGCGGCCTCTTCCGAGTACCGCGAGATAGGTCATGAATGCTGCGCAGCCACCGACCACGGTGACCGCGGTCCCGGCCCACACGTGCGACCAGTGGAAGCCCGCGCCGCGGCCCCATTCGTTGGTGCTGTAGGCGATGATCGTCATGCGTCCCAGGTTCAGCACCCAGAACGCCCCGATCGCGGCGACGGCGGCCCGTGCCAGACGCGAGAGCCGCAGCCGGGTGGTGGCGGTCAGCAGCGCGGTGATCCCCACGAGGACGCTGGTCACGATGGCCGAGCTGCATTCGGGCGTGATGCGCAGCCCGAACATGTCGGCCTGACCGGAGTGCAGGTAGAACGTGGCCGTTTCCGGCACCGCACTGGTCGGGGTTCCGGTGACCGGTCCAGCGATCAGGCCGGCGATGCGCGCCTCCCAGCCGCGGTAGAGCACCTGGCGTGTCGTGATGAACACGATCAGCCCGACGAGCACTCCCGTGGCGGCGACGCGGGCCGCCGCAGCGGGAAACCGCTGCGGCGGCCCGACATCGGTGGTGGCCGATGTCATCGGGTGGCGGTACGCCGCCGGGAGATGACGAGACCGGCTCCACCCACGACCGCTGCGAGGCCGAGGGCCCCACCACCGATGATCGCGCCCACCCCGGCATCGATCATCGGAATGCCGTCGTCGGGCGCCACCTCGGTGGTGGCGTCATCGCTGTCGTTGGCGGCGTTCGCATCGAGGTCGTTGGCGGTGACCGTCGCGGCGCCGACCACGGTGCCCGATGCGGGTGCGGTCACGGTGAGGACGACGATGGCGGTGCCGCCGCTGACGAGCCCCCCGCCTGTGCAGGTCAACGTGCCGGCCGCGATCGAGCACCCCGGGGTGTCGGTGTGCGCCCCGGTGGTGCCGGCGGGCAGATCGCTGGTCAGGCTCCAGCCACTCGAGGGATCGGGGCCGTTGTTCGTGACCGTCAGCGTGTAGTCGATCGGGGTGTTCGGGGCGACACCCGCGGGCGCGTCGACCGTGACCGACAGGTCGGTGTGGCTGGTGCTGCAGGCCGTGGCGTCACCGCCCTGGCCGCTGCCTGCGGCCTGGGTCGAGAGCACCGAGGCCGTCGGCGTCGCCGATGTGGGGTCGGCCACCTGCACCCGCAGCAGCATCTGCAGCGTCTGCGAGTAGAAACCGAGGTCGCCGTTGCCGAAGGTGAACGCACCGCCCGCCGTGAGGCGGTCTCCCCAGTCGGGCATCCCCGACAGGGGCACGAGCACGACCGCTCCGGTGGCCGGGTCGATGCGCACCAGTTGGACGGTCTGCGACGCGTCGGTGGTGTTCGACAGCGCCCAGATGTATCCGTCGGCGAACGTGATGTCCGAGAACATGGGGTGAGCGTCGGTTTCGACGGTCGTGACCTGGCGCGTCGTGACATCGATCTCGTACCCGACGGTGCCGTTCACCGCTGGGAACACCCAGAAGTTGCCCGCGTCGTCGAATGCGCCGGAGACGGTGTTCCCGATCGGCGTCGACAATGCCCCCAGGTCGACCACCGAGCCGTCGTCACCGATCTGGTAGAGGCGCTCGCCGTCGATGACCTCGACGGCGTAGAGGTAGCCGTCGAGCGGGTTGTAGCCGGTCGAATTGAAGTTGTGGGTCGGCGTACCGACCGGGTCGAAGACGAGGCTGCCTGCGCCGAACGTCCCGAAGTTGACCTGGCTGGCGCCTGCCGAACCCAGGACGAGGACGGCCTTGCCCGGGCTACAGCTCAGCGGCTCGTGCTCGCCGTCCGCGGCACCCGCCGTCGAGGCGATGGCGGCGCTCCCGCAGAGCAGCGCCGCGGTGGTGGCGACCGCGGCCGCCACCCGCCTCGAGCGCCGACGACGCGCGTCGTGTGCAGTGGAGATCATGTGTCAACGCTCCTCACCGGCCCGGTGGCCGATCGACCGGATGGTCGGTTGCTGGATTGGTGGGTGGAGTCGATGCGCAGGCGACGGTCGTCGCCCGTCGAGCTGAGGTGCTCGCTGCCCCTTCACCGCTGTCCGCGCGTCGCGCTCCACCGGTTCCGGTCGGCCACCCCGGCCGGTTCCGCGACATCGTTCGACGGAGTCTTCGCTCAGGTGGCGAGCATGCGGCGCACCCGGGGCATGTCGAGCCGGTCCGCGTCGCTCAGGATCTCCGGAACGAGCGCGGCTGCTTCGTCGAGGTCCGCGGTCTGCCCGCGGCGACGCAGGTGCAGGACCAGTTGGGTGCGACTCAGCACGGCGAAGGGCTCGGCGCCCACGATGTCGTGGGCGACCGCGGCGGCCCGCAGTCCCTCGACTGCACGGTCGAGGTCGCCCCGGACGCCGTGGAGCAGGGCCATGCTGTGGTCGATCGCCCCGATGTAGCCGTCGGGGCAGAGCGAGCGACGACCCCGGTGCGGTTCGAGCTGAGCGAGCAGGTCACCCGCCCGGGCCTGATCGGAGGTGGCGTACGCGGCGCTGCCAAGCAGGGTGAGATGCATCAGCCACCCGCCGCCCTGGCCGGCGCGGTCGCGCAACGCTTCACAGGAGCGGTCGAGTTCCGCACGGGCCCGCTCGAGTTCGCCACCCCAGGCGAGGCGGTGCGCGTCCCAGGTGCGACTGAAGTGGGGGCCCTGGCCCCAGAGGCGACCGGTACCGTCGATGGGAACATTCGTCGTGCGGGCGCGTCCGGTGAGGAAATCGATACATCCCTCGTGCAACCACAGGGACATGACCGCGCGGAGCCGCCACGCGGCTTCCGGTTCCGATCGGCCCGTGGTGACCGCGTGCTCGGCGGCCGCCGTTCCTTCGGCGAAGCGGCCCATCGCGATGAGCCGCGTCGCGTGCCAGACCTCGGCCGACCAGTGGGCATGTGCGCTGACCGACGAATCCTGCCGCGCCCGGGCCAACTCCTTGGCCCGGGCCGCGTCGTCCAGGTGTGCGGTGCCTTCCTGGACCGCGTGCACCCACGACCAGATCACCCCCAACACGTCGCCGTCCGCCGTGCCGGCGTCGACGAGGATCTCGCACAGACGGGCCTGGGCCTCGAGGTGGCCGAGCTCCAGGGCCCGTTCGGCGAAGACGACCCGGTCCGCAGGCGACCGCTGCCGCTCGACGGTACCGACGAGCGCATCCGGTCGCTGCTCGGCGAGGGCGAGTTCGAAGGCGAGGGCCGTGTCGAGCGCCGGGTGCGCGCGGGGGTCGAGGCCGGCCCTGGCCGCGGCAGCCAACGCCCTCGCGGGCGCCGTCACGTACCCGTCGACACGGAGGACGAGCTCGCAGGCGTCGATCGCGACGCGGGCCGACGACGCAGGATCCCCTGATCGTCGGGCGGCGTCCTCAGCCCTGGCCAGCAGGGACCGCGCCCGGTCCACGTCACCGTCGTGGACCGCGGCGTGCGCGGCGCGCAGCAGGATGTCGGCGACCTCCGACGGTTCGGCGTGGGCCGCAGCGGTCTCGAAGCAACGGGCCGCGAGACCGAATTCCAGCTGGCCGGCGGCGAGCTCCGCCGCGGCCGTGGCGACCGCACGCACCCGTGCCGGTGGTGCGAGCGGGCTGGCCTGCGCGAGGTGGTAGGCCAGTTCGTAGCGGCGGACCCGGCCGCGCCCGTCGAGGTGCTGCTCGATCTCGTCGGCGATGCGGAGGTGCGCCGCGAGCCGGTCTTTCGCGGGGAGTGCCGCTGCAAGGCTGACGGCAACGAGGTCGTGGACGAACCGCACTCGCCGGCCCGTCCCCGTCAACAGCCGTGCAGCTCGGCCGGCGGCGAGGGCCGAGACGACCGGACCGTCTGAGACGCGCTGCAACAAGTCGGTGTCGATCTCGGGTCCGAACAGGGCCGCGACACCGAGGACCTTCTTGGTCGCATCGGGGAGTTCGGCGACGTGCGAGGCGACCACGGCGGCGATCCGAGCCGGCGGCGCGAGCGAGCGGTCGGGACCGCCGGCGCGGAAATGGTCGATGAAGTCCGGCGCGTCCAACAGCCGGTCGACGAGCAGTGCATTGCCACCGGTGACGCCCGCCGTCCACGTCGCGAACTCGCGCAGGTCCTCGGCGCGCTGCTCGGCGAGTTCGGCGACTTCGGGCATGGCGGCGAGCCCGACGGGGGTGAGCCCGGCCAGTTCGACCCAGTCGACGGCATGTTCCCGGATCAGTTCGTCGAGCAGATCGCGCATGCTCGGGGCGATCGGGTCACTCGTGCGGAGGCCCACGAGCACGCACAGGGGCAACGTCGGACACGACCGGACGAGGTGGCGGAGGATGAGCAGCGACGACCAACTCGCCCAGTGCAGGTCGTCGAGCACCAGCAGCGCGGGACGATCGCGGGTCGCGGCGGTGAACAGATCGACGACCGCTTCGCACAGCGTGGGCAGGTCGTCGCGCGCCGGGGTCGCTTCCGGGTCGGCCGGGTCGAGCGAGTCCTGGAACGGCCGCAACCGATCGCTCAGGGATCGGTCGATCGCGCCGACGGCGACCGAATCGAGCACCTGGTCGATGGCTTCGACGATGCCCTGGAAGGGCGTGCTCTGGTGCCGGTCCCAACGGCCTCCCCAGACCACGAGGCCCCGGGGTGCAGCCAGGCGCGCCGCCTCGGCGAGCAGGCGCGACTTGCCGGCACCCGCCTCGCCGGCCACCACGATCATCGCGGTCCGCCCGCCCAGACCCCGCTCGATTCCCCCGACCAGCGCGTCCAGTTCGGCCTCGCGGCCGACGAACGAGCGACCGTCGCGGACCGCCTCCAGCCAGGCGGGAACCGCCGCGTTCCTCGACCGGCGTGGCCTCTTCGGCTGTCCGGTCGATCGTTGCACGGCGGCGGTGAGGCGTTCGTGGCTCGGGTCCATGCCGGCCGCGGCGAGCACCGCGATCGCCTCGGCCGTCACCGCCGCGGCGCGCGCCGGCTCCCCCGCCGCGTGATGCGCCTCGATGAGGGTCGCCCACGCCCCCTCCCGCAGGGGTTGTTCGGAGACGAGGGCCCGCAGGGTCTCGACGATCTCACCGGTGCCGTCGGCATCGCCGTGGCGGAGCACGACCTGGGCCCACCGCTCGATCGCGGCCGCGCGCTCGGAGATCACGACGCGACGACGCTGCACGCCTTCGTCGGTCGCCTCGACCTCGTCGGGCATCCCCCGCCACCGAGCGAGTGCGGCACCGAGCAGATCGGCCGCTTCGGCGGCATCATCCCGGACGGCCGCGTCCCAGCCGTCACGCACCTCGCGCTCGAATCGGTCGACGTCCACCTCGATCTGATCGCCCAACCGGTAGCGATCCCGCTCGGTCACCACGCCGTCGGATCCGATGATCTTCCGCACCCGCCAGATCACGGTTTGCACCGCTGCCCGGCTCCGGCCCGGCCCGATTTCGCAGAGTTCGTCGATCGACAAACCGGTCGGGCCGGCGAATGCGAGTTCGACGAGCAGCCGCCGCACGTTCGGCGGCACCGGACGAGGCGTGCCGTCGACGACCACATCGGGGACGCCGAGAACCCGGATCTGTGCCTTCCCACCCGTCGCTGTCATCGAATCTCGCCCGCTCCTGAATCCCCTCTCCTGAATCCCCTGGTTGCGAATGTAGCAATCCCACGCCCGAGGCCCGAGCGCCACGCTGCCTGGGCCTTTCGGTCACGGGAACCACCCGAACGGTCACGATGGCCGGCCAGGTGGCCGACTGGGATCATGTGGACGACGAACTCGATCTGTGGGTGCTGGGGCCCAGCGAAGTGCACGTCGACGGCGTCACCCTGGCGATCGGTCGCGGCCGATGCGCCACGCTGCTCGCGTGGCTCGCCCTGCACGCGGGCGATTCGGTCGGTGTCGATCGGACCGCTTCGGTGCTCTGGCCCCACCTGCCGGTCGACGTGGGTCGCTCCCGGCTCTCCGGGGCGCTGTCGGCACTGCGCCGCGCCTGTCGGCCGTTTCCGCTCGAGGTGCACCGTCGTTCCGGACGGGTGATCGTCGGTCTGCCGCCCGCGACCGTCGACGCGTACCGGTTCGAGCGGGCGGTCGACACGGCGCGCGAGCGACTGCACACGGGGATGCCGGTGCACGTGATCCCGGGCTTGCGCGCGGCCCTGGCAACCTGGCGGGGAACCCCGTACCCGGAGCTGTCCCATGACCCGGACGGCATCGCGGAACAGGTCCGACTCCAAGAGATCCGACTCGACGCGGTGGAGATGCTGCACGGCACCCTGCTGCTCGAGGGTCCACGTCCGGGGCTGGTGGCCCAGATCACCGCGCTGACCGTCGAGCACCCGGCACGAGAGCTGTCGTGGCGCCAACTCGTCGCCGCGCTCCAGGCGGACGGCCGGAACGTCGAGGCGCTCCGCGCGTTCCAGGCCTGCCGATCCGCGCTCGCGGCCGACGGCCTCATCCCCTCCGCCGCGATCAGACAGGTCGAGGCGGCCGTGCTGGAGGGGCGACGCCCTGCGGGCGAGTTGCTGCTCCCCGCACCGCGCAAGCGCCGTGTCACGGCCGGTGACCACACCGGCTGGCGGCCGTCCGGACGTCCCACCGGACCGGCGGCGTTCGATGGGGCCGCCGCAAGCGCCGAAGCATCCCCCGGCCGGCCCGCGGTGGACTGGCCGTCGGCCGTGGCCGGGCGTTGGTCGGACCCGTCCCGCGCACGTCTCGTGGTGGTGGGACCGGTCGGGTCCGGCGACGTGGGTGACCCGGCTGCGGCATGGTCCGAGCACACCGCGGCTCAGGACTGGAGCCTGTGGGTGACCGCCGCTGACGGGGTACCCCGGCGTGTCGCCTCCGGATCGGGCCGCGAGGAGCGCTCGGCGACCCCGCGACCCTCGGCCGGTACGCCCGACCGGTCGGGCACCCGCCCACAGGCCCGCCGCGACGCCACGCGGATCGCGCAGGCAGCGGCGCATCGCCCGACCGTGGTGCTGGTCGATCTGCGCGCGGTCACCGCGCCACACGCCGGGGTGATGGACGTGGTGCACGAGGTGCTCGCCACGGCGGCGCCGGTTCTCGTCGTCGTGGTCGACGCCGGACCGACCGATGCGACCGTTCACCTTCGGGCTCTCGCCGACGAGATCGTCTCCTGAGCCGCCGGCGACGGGGGGACCGGCCGTCGGCCCCCGGTCACGTCGGCCGACGGCCGACCATCGCGACTCACCGGCACACTCACCGGCGCACTCACCGACGGTGAGCCCGATGGTGACGTAGGCGCACATGGCGCAGCGGATCGTCTCCACATGGCGCCACGTGTCGATCCGTTCGACCCGACGTGGGTGCGCGTTTCGCTGACGGCTCGGGCGGACCGGGTCATGGCGGGTGGCGATGCCGACGCCGAACGATCCGCCCTGTTCGAGGAACTCGTGCCCTGGGCGACGCAACTCGTCGAGCGCACGGTGCGCCGTCTGCCGCCGCATGCCGACCGGAACGAGGTGCACAGCCGCGTCCTGTTGGCCGTCTGGGAGGCGACGAGTCGCATCGACTGGGACCGGGTGACCGCCTGGCCGTCGCTGCTCAAGCAGCGCATCCGCGGCGCCCGGATGGACGCGGCACGGTCCGACGACGTGCTGTCCCGGCGCGACCGCGCCGCGTACCGGCGGGTGCAGAGGGACCTCGCCACGGCGGAGCAAACGACGGGACGCTCACTCACTTCGGCAGAGCGCAGACACATCGTGGCCTCACAGCTGCCGAACGACCCGTCGCTGTTCGACGTGCTGCACGGCCTCGACCAGATGAGCGATCTCGGCTCGGAAGCCGAAGATCTCGAGGTCCTCGTCGACGACGATTGCGATCCGGAGGGTTCGGTGCTCGAACGCGCGCGCCTCGACGCGTTGCACCGTTGGCTCACCGACGGGGTACCGGTATCTCTGGCGAAGCAGTTGACCGCCTGGGCCAGACGGGATCGGGCCGGCGATACGCTTCCCAAACGGCTCGCCCGCCGGGTCGAACCCTATCGATCGGCCCTCGTCGAGCAGATCGACTTCGCATCCGACTCGGAACCGGTGGCCTGAACCACCGGCGCTGTAGCGTCTCGCCCGCTCCGGCGGCGCGGCACCTCGGAGCGGTACCGAGCCGGCGTCGACGGGGTGCCCTCCGTTGCGGGGGTCGACACCGGGGTCGTCGGTGCGGGGGGCACGGTTCGACCGACGGTGAGGCGGATGACGATCGCGTGCTCCATGGACGACGCGCACGGCACACTGGAGTGATGCCGAGACGCAAGCGCAGATGGTCCGA
>JBIQMQ010000076.1:0-11128 GCA_044463185.1 Nakamurella lactea
TGGGCGGTGAGCGGCGCGCTCGCGATCGCGCTGCTGATGCTGGCGCTGCTGCCGGCCCTGCCCTGGGACATCCGGTACAGCAATCAGCTGGCCGCGAACCTGGTCGAGGCGCATGTGCTGCTCGATGTGGTGGCCGGTGCGGCCGCCCTGCTGGGCGCCATCCTGCTGGCCGCGTTGCGCAACGAGTGGTTCGGCGGCCGGCCCGGCCGACGGCGGAACTGGCAGGTCGCGCAGCCACCGACCTCGGCCCGAAATCGGCAGGACGCGCTGCCCGCTGCGTGACACCACACGTGGCAGTGGCCGGCGCGGTCAGCCGACTTGTGAGCTGACCCCGGACAGCACGGGCGTGGCCAGCAGCGCCTCCACGACGTCGGCGACCTGGGCGACGGCGAAATCCCGGGTGCCGCCGGTGCCGGTGGCGACCACGCTCACCCCGATGCCGTGGGGGCTCAATTCGCGGGTCAGGTCGACGCCGAGGCGGGTCAGCGCGGCCCGGGTCGCCGCGGCCGGCATCGCCCCGGACTGGGCGCCGTCCAGCCCGTTGGTCACCAGCACGATCCGGCCGGCCCGGCGACGCGCCAGGAACGAGCGGGCCGCGATATGGGTGGCGCACGCCGCCGCCAGCACTTCCGTGGTCAGCGCCATGGACCACTCGTCCGCCCAGGTGCCCGCGTCCGCGTCGAGTCCCACCCCGGACCCGTGCTGCGCCGGCAGCATCACCAGGGCGTCCAATCCGCCCAGCGCGACCTCGGCGCGCGCCACGGTGTGCACCATGTCCTCGGCGTCCGATCGGTCGGCGGCCAGCGCGATGGGCTGGAACACCCGGTAGCGCTCGCCGTCCACCTCGATCGACGGTGGCAACTCCGACGGGACCGTCACCCCGTGCACGGCGAGCCGGTGTCCCGCGTCGATGAGCCGCTCGGTCACCATGCCGCCCAGCGGCTCGGCGCCGCCGACCACGAGCACGCGCAGCCGCGGCGCGAAGGGCAGGGCATCGTCCGGGCGGGTCGAGGGGACGCTGGCGTGCCGACCGGTCGCGACGGAGCGGGTATCCGCCGGCGCCGTGGCGACGGTGCCGGCGGATTCCGCGGCGAAGAACTGTTCGGTCGCCGTCAACGGGCTCTCGGTGACGGGCTCCGCCGCGACGAACGGCCACGCCCCCGCGACGGGCGGCTCGGCAACGCGCCGGGGGGTCGGCGGGGCGATCGGCTCCGTGGCCCGGTTCACCAGGGGCGGCTCGGCAGCGGGCTGCGTCATCCTCGGCGGAGCGAGCTCCTGCGCGGCACCGTAGGGCGCGGCACCGGACGTCGAGGCTGCGGCATCGGCAGCTGGCGGAGACGGCGGATCGGTGTGGGACGTCGAGCTGGCGGCGGGGTGATTCGCGGGCGGCGGTGGGGCGACCGGCCAGGACAGGTGCGGCGGGTCGTCGTCCCAGGGCAGGCCGGGCATCGGGGCGAGCGGCTTCAGCCGCGGCAGCGGCTCCAAGGTGGGCAGGGGAGGCAGCGAGATGTCCTCGTCCGGGCTGGCCGCGTGCTCCGATGCGGACGCGGAGCGCGCGGTACTGCGCGGCCAACCTACGGGATCTGAAAAGGTCACATCTTCCCCGTGCTCGATCGCTGACGAATGTCGGGAATCACTGCTGCGTCGTCACGCCGATTGTTACACGTCGCACTACGCGTCGGTGCACCTGCGGCTGTGGTGGTCTCCATGGTAGGGGTTGCGGCGCGCGGCGGCCCGCAGACACGGACGGCCCGGCCCGCGAGTGGGCCGCCCGCAGGCACGGGCGGCTCGCAGGCACGGGCGGCTCGCAGGCACGGGCGGCTCGCAGGCTCAGCGGCCCGTAGGCACGGGCGGCTCGCGGACCCGGGCGGCGACTCGGGTCGAGCCGGGATCGACCGGATCGACCGGCTGGCGTTTCGGCGCCCGGATGTCCGCTACCGTGGCAGCGTGGCAAAGAAGACTGCGCGCCGCGGCGCGACCACCTCAGCAGGCGCCCCGGCGGTGGACGGCGGCATCAACCCCCGGCAGCCCTGTCCGTGCGGCTCTGGCCGGCGCTACAAGGCCTGCCACGGAGCGGCCGACGCGGCGGACATGATCGTCGCCCGCCCGTTCGCGGGCCTGCCCGGCGAGACGGAGCTGATCGCGCTCCGCGAGTTCGTGCCGTCCGCGACCGCGGCGCTGCACCTGAAGGACGCCACCGACGACACACCGTCGATCACCATGGGCAGCGTGCTGCCCGGGGCCGCGGCGGCGCTCACCCGCGCCGACGGCTCGGTGCTGGTCGGCACCCAGGTGCAGACCCACTCCGGGGACCTCTCCCGCGATATTGCCTCGGCGATCGAATGGGCGCTGGCGGCCGAGCCCTCCTCGGTGCTGTCCGCCTACCCGCGCGCGTCCGTCGGGCCGCGGCTGCAGGATCTCTTGGTCGACGAGCCGTTCGACGTGACGGTGCACGACGATTTCGCCTGGTGGCTGGAGGAGGAGCCGGAGCCCGGCAGCCAGCTCGCCGCGACCCTGGAACGCGCCAACGCCGCGATCATGCCCACCGCCAGACTGGCCGACCTGCCCGGCGCCTACTGGGTGGACACCGGCGACAAGGCGCATCTGCGCTGGGTGCGCGGCGAGGACGAGCAGGTGCTGATGTCCGCGCTGGCGCGGCTGGCCGCGGATTCCGGGCTCGACCTGGGCGAGGGCACCCGCTACGTCGGGTCGTTCCGCGCGCACGGCTGCGTCGTGCCGGTGTGGGACCTCGACCGGGAAGCGCACCATTCGGAATGGGCGGGTCCGGCGACCGAGTTCGCCACCCGCCTGGACGCGGCGCTGGCCGTCACCGAGCCGCTCACCTCGGCCGAGCGTCGCGCCCGTGACGGAATCCTCGGGCGGCAGTTCACGCTGCGGTAGCCGGAGCCACCCCGGCCGGGTCGGCGCTCGCCTGCCCGGCGGGGCGCCCCTTGCTGCGGCGTCATACTCGGTGCTGCGGCGTCATACTCGGCGCGCCGATCTCGTGACTGTCGGTAATATATGACGTCAATCCGTGCCGCCGGCACCCGAGCCGATCCTCGACGTGCCGAGCGAATTTGATCATGGCACTACCTGCGCCGTTGGACTCCTGTTATAACTGACCCGGGGTGCCGTTCGCGGCCAGACGTGCCGTCGAAGCGCGTCGCCGAGTCGTGGTTTCCCACGTACGGGCCGCTGCGCAGTGTCACGATGCGAAGCGGGCGCGAAGGAGTGCGAGGCCCGGAGAGCAGGGGAGCTGACGCGCATGACGCTGTTCGCGGATCGGCCGGAAGGGTCCGACGCGGAGACCGCCCAGGCTGTCGGCGACGCGCGCCGGCTGCGCACCATCCTGCGGTTGGCGGGCGACGCTTTTGTGGGCATGGACGGCGACGGCGTCATCACCGAGTGGAACCGCGCCGCAGAGACCCTGTTCGGCTGGACCCGCGACGAAGCCGTCGGCCGCAGCGTCGCCGAGTTGATCGTGCCCGAGCGGTTCCGGGAGGCGCATAACCAGGGAGTGGCGCGCTACCTGTCCACCGGGCAGGGGCGGGTGCTCGGCGTGCCGGTGCAGACCCAGGGCGTGCGCAAGGACGGCACCGAGGTGCAGATCGAGCTGACCCGGTGGGCGCTGGAGGGCTCGGCGGAGCCCGAGTTCTACGCCTTCATCCGCGACGTCACCGCGCGGCTGGACGCCGAGTACGCGGCCACCCACGACGTGCTGACCGGGCTCGCCAACACCTCCCGTCTCGTCCAGCAGATGGAACGGCTGCTCGCCGGGCGCCCGGACCGGGGCGTTCGGCCCACGCTGATCCTGCTGGACATCGACCGGTTCAAACGGGTGAACAACGAGATCGGCCGCGCGGCCGGTGACGAGGTGCTGCGGCAGATCGCGCGACGGCTGACCGAGGTCGCGGCGGACTCCGCGCCCGGGCAAGAGGTGGCGCGGCTGTCCGGGGACCAGTTCGGCGTGCTGCTGGGCGACGCCGCCGACGCGGATACCGCCGTGGTGCTCGCCAATGAGTTGATGGAGGCCGTGTGCCAGGTGATCTCGTCGGCCACCCGCGCCGTGTCGGCCACCTGCAGCGCCGGGATCGCCAGCGCCACCCACGCGCGGAACTGGGACGTCGAGTTGATCATGCGCGGGGCGCAGGCGGCGCTGCGTCAGGCGCAGCGGGCGGTGGGCAATAGCGTCGCCGTCTTCGACGAGCGCCTGCAGCAGCGCGACGCGCTGCGCAAGACGCGGGAGCACCAACTCGCCGCCGCCCTGGACAAGGGCCAGCTCGAGGTGTTCTACCAGCCGATCTTCGAGCTGGGCAGCGGCCGACTATCCGGGGCGGAGGCGCTGGTGCGCTGGCGCCACCCGCGGCGCGGCCTGCTGACCCCCGGCTCGTTCATCGGCATCGCCGAGGAGACCGGGCTTATCGTTCCGCTCGGCCGCTGGGTGCTGCACGACGTCTGCCGACAGCTCGCCGCCTGGCAGCACGTGCCGGGCCTTTCCGATCTTCGGGTCGCGGTCAACTTCTCCGCGCACCAGTTCGCGGAATCCGACCCGGTGGCCGACGTGACCGACGCAATCACGCAGGCCGGCGTGGCGCGCGGCGGGGAGCGGCTGACCGTGGAGGTCACCGAGAGCGTGCTGATCGGGCGGCCCGACTCCGTCGCCGAGGAGCTCGCCGGACTGCGCGACCTCGGCATGCACATCGCCATCGACGATTTCGGCACGGGGTTCTGCTCGCTCAGCTACCTCAAGCAGCTTCCGTTGGACGTGCTCAAGGTGGACAAGTCGTTCGTGGACGGGCTGCCGCACAGCAGACCGGATCGGGCGATCGTCATCTCCATCATCGCGTTGGCGCATGAGCTGGGGTTCGACGTGGTCGCCGAGGGTGTCGAGACCCCGGAGCAGCGGGACTCGCTGATGCAGCACGGCGCCGACTACGTGCAGGGCTACCTGATGGCCAGGCCGCAGCCGGCCGCCGAGTTCGAGCGGGCGTTCGCGACCCGGGTGTAAACAGGGGTCGCGTCTGAGTCGGCGTCACGTCTGAGTCGGCGTCACGTTTGAGTCGGCGTCGCGTCTGAGTCGGCGTCACGGCAGCCAGGACACGTGCCCGTGCAGCAACGGGTAGCCGACGATGGCCACCGTGTCGATCAGGCCGTGGGCCAGCACCAGCGGCCACAGCCGGCGCCAGCGCAGGAACACGAACGCGAACACCACCCCCATGACGACGTTCCCGGCGAAGCCGCCGTACCCCTGGTAGAGGTGATAGGTGCCGCGAAGCACCGCCGATATCGCGATGGCCAGCGCCGGGTGCAGCTCGAGCTGACGCAGCCGCACCAGCAGGTAGCCGACGACGAGAACCTCTTCCAAGAAACCGTTCTCGAACGAGATGAGTACCGACACGGGGGCGCGCCACCAGACGTCCGTCATGGTGGAGGCGGCGACCGTGAGCGACATGCCCAGCGCGTGCGCGGCCAGGTAGAGGCCCAGGCCGGGAATGCCGATGAGGGCGGCGAGTCCCACCGCCGACGCGAGATCCCGTCCCGCGCGGGAGAAGTCGAGCCCGAGGTGCCGCTTCAGGCTGGCCCCCGCCCGCCACAGCAGGTACAGGCCGAGCGCGCCCCAGGCCACGCCCTGCGCGACGGACAGCAGCTGCCGGATCAGGTCGATCGTGCCGACCTGCGACTGCGGCGCGGCCACCGACACCTGGAACTGGCCGAGCGAGACCTGCTGCTGGTTCGCCTTGATCTGGGTCTCGATGATGGAGACCAGCGATCTGAGCCCGCTCATGCCGAGCGTGATCGCGAAGACGATGACGAGCTCCACGACGACCGATCGGCGGGTCTCCCGCGGCCGGGCGCCGTCGCCGCCCAACGGGGGCAGGGCCGTTTCGTGCCAGCGCAGCGTGAAAAGTCTCGTCATGATGCGGCTCAGCGTAGGGCCTGGGCATGGGAACCGGATGGAAGGCCGGTGCCGGTCACCGGAGTGGCGCCGTCCTCACCCGGCGATCGCCTGTTCCAGCTCGTCGACCCGTCGCGGGTCGACGATGCCGGCGCGGTCCTGCTCCACCGAGGCGCTGCCGGAGGCCAGTCCGCGGCGGATCGCGTCCGGCCACGCCCGTCCGGCCAGTCGCGCCGAGGCCACCCCGGCCAGGAACGAGTCCCCGGCGCCGATCGGGTTGCGAACCGTCACCGTCGGCGCCGGCAGCCACCCGCGGTGGTCGGGACCGGCGACCGCCGCCCCGGCCGACCCTGCGGTGACGGCCGCCCAGGTGGCGCCCGCGCCCTTCAGCGCCGCGGCCGCGGCCGCGGCGCGCTCCCGGACGTCGTCGCCGTCGTCGTGCACCGGCTCGGCCGCGGGGTGGGCATCCCCGCCGGGCCGGGCCAGTCCCGCGAGCGCGGCCTCCGCCTCGGACACGTTGGGGCACACCAGGTCCGCGCCGGCCCGCAGCGCATGCGCCAGCACAGTCCGGGAGGCGTCCACGATCACCTCGCAGCCGTGTGCATGGCCGTCGCGAACGATCTGCGCGTAGCCGTCCGCGGGGGCGCCGGGCGGCAGCGAACCCGAGCAGACGACGAGGCTCTCGCCGTCGAGGCGGGCTCGCAACGACTCCATCAGCCGATGCCAGTCGGCGTCGGTGACCGGCGCGCCCGGTTCGTTGAGCAGCGTCACCCGGCCGCCGGCCTCGATCAACGCGGTGCAGGTGCGCACCCTGCCTTCGACCGGCACCGCCACGAGATCGAAACCCTCTGCCGCATACAGGTTCTGGAGATGCTCCCCACCGACCTGCGGCAGGAAGGCCAGGACGGAGGACGTCGTGCCGAGCAGCCGGGCGGCGCGGGCCACGTTGCCGCCCTTGCCGCCGGCGACGCTGACCCCGGGCCCGGTGCGGATCACCTCGCCGGGCCGCAGGACGTCGACGTGCACGGTGTGGTCGACGGCCGGATTCGGGGTGACGATCAGCATGGCGTCATTGTCTCCCACCCGTCCGGCCCGGCTGCCGGGCGTGGCGCTCTGGCACCACACCAGGCGTCCGAGGCGACGGTAGGGTACAGGGCGTGACGCACGCACCGCAGCGCTGGACGTTCCTGGGGCCCGCCGGCACCTTCACCGAGCAGGCCGCGCTGGACCTCGCCGGGCGGGCCGCGATCGACGTGCCGGGACTCGTTGCTGCGCAATCGGTGTCGCTGGCGCTGGCGGAGGTTCGCGCCGGCCGTGCCGATGCCGCAGTGGTGCCGCTGGAGAACTCCGTGGAGGGGGCCGTCCCGCTCACCCAGGACGAACTGACGCACGGCGACCCGCTGCTGATCGCGGCCGAGGCCTACGTGCCCATCACGTTCCAGCTGCTGGGCCGCCCGGGGACGACGCTGGCGGCGGTGCGCACCGTCGGCTCGCACCCGCACGGCCTGGCCCAGGTGCGCGACTGGGTGGCCCGCGAACTGCCGCAGGCGACGACCGTCGTCACCGATTCCACCGCCGCCGCCGCCGCGGCCGTCGCCGCCGGTGACCTGGACGCCGCCGCCGCCGCGCCCGTGGCCGGACGCCGCTACGGGCTGACGGCACTGGCCGACGACATCGGCCTGGTGCACGACGCGGTCACCCGATTCGTTTTGATGCGCCGCCCGGCCCCCGCGCCGGAACGGACCGGCAACGACCGCACCTCCATGGTGCTGTGGGTGGTCAACGAGCCGGGGACGCTACTCGGATTGCTGTCCGAGTTCTCCTCCCGCGGCATCAATCTCACCCGGCTGGAGTCCCGCCCCACCCGGACGTCGCTCGGCGAATACGTGTTCCTGGTGGACGCGGACGGGCACGTCACCGACCCGGCGATCGCCGATGTGCTGGCGGCACTGACCCGCCGGGGGGCGCTGCTGCGCTTCCTCGGCTCGTATCCGCGGGCGCACGGCCGGTCGGTGCCACCCGCGGAGTTCGCCTCGACCGAGAACTATCTCCGCGCCGAGGCCGAGGTGCGCGACCTGCAACGCGGGCTGCTGCCGGCCACCGAGACCGGCCAGGCCGCCGGCGCACCGCCCCGGAGTGGCGAGGCAGCACCGGCATGAGGCTGATCCTGGTGCGTCACGGCCAGACCCCGTCGAACGTCGCCGGTCTGCTGGACACCGCCCCGCCCGGGCCCGGCCTCACCGAGACCGGCCACCGGCAGGCCCGGGCCGTTCCCCCGGCGCTGGCCGCGCAACCTCTGGACGCGATCTTCGCGTCCAACCAGACCCGCGCCCAGCAGACTGCGGCGCCGCTGGCCGCGGCGCGCGGCCTAGAGGTGTCGGTGGCGGCCGGGCTGCGCGAGATCGCCGCCGGTGAACTGGAAATGGCCGGCGACGCCGATTCGGTGCACCGCTACATCCGCACGCTCATGTCCTGGCTGGACGGCGACCTCGCGCAGCGGATTCCCGGCGGGCCCAGCGGCGTCGACTTCCTGGAGCGGTACGACGCGGCGGTCGAGACCATCGCGGACAGCGTCCTGGACGTGGCGGGGCCGGATGGTGCGGCGGTCGCCGTCAGCCACGGCGCCGCGATCCGCGCGTGGGCGGCCATCCGTGCGGAAATCACGTCGGCGGGGCCCGGATCGAGCCTGGGCCGCCGGCACCTGGACAACACCGGCGCAGTGACCCTGGAGCGCGACGGCCGCGGGTCGTGGCGGGTCCTGGACTGGCGCACCGAGGCGCTGGGCAGCGTCGTCATCGGCGGCGAGACGCTCGACCAGCCGGCGGCGTCCGGCCCGACCACCTGACCGGGACCGCGCTGCCCGACCGGGACCGCGCTGCCCGACCGGGACCGCGCTGCTGCGGCGTCATGCACGGCGGCGCACCGATCGGATCCGGGCCGACGGGCTAGTTCATGTTCCAGACGAACAGCCGGTCGATGGTCACCACCATGCTCACCCGCTCCTGGTCGCGGGTCGCGTGGTCCTTGCCGTTGTAGTGCTGGGCGATGCGGTCGATCACCGACAGATCCGGATCGGTGCGAAGCTCCGTCACTCGCCCCTGGATCGAAACGTGTTGGTACCACGACTCTCCCAGGATCGTCAGGGCCACCCGCGGGTCGGCCTCGACGTGTCGGATGCGTGCCCGGCCGGCCTGGACGTTGAGCAGGATGGTGTCGTCGTCCTGCAGCATGTACCAGGTCGCGGCCGTGACAGGCTGGCCGTTCTTGCCGAGCGTCGCCACGACGCAGGGCAGCGGCTTTCGCAGGAACTCGCGGAGGTCGTCGGTCAGCTCATGATCATTCATGGCCCCGATCCTGCCATGGGTGCTATCCCCAGCCCCATTCCTCCAGATGGTCGTCGTCGATGCCGAAGTGGTGGGCGATCTCGTGCGCCACGGTGATGGCGACCTGCTCCCGCGCCTCGTCGATGGTGGCGGCGTGCGCCAGGATCGGGTCGCGGTAGATCGTGATGGTGTCCGGGACGTGTCCCGAGTAGTAGGTGGTGCGTTCGGTCAGCGCCACGCCCTGGTACAAGCCGTAGAGATTCTCGGTGGGATGGCGCGCCTCGACCAGGATCACCACGTTGTCCATAGCTCGCAGCAGCTCCGGCGGGATGGTGTCGAGCGCCTCGCCGACCAGTTCCTCGAACTCGGAATCCGACAGTGCGATGGCCACGGCACCATCATGCCTGGCCGTCGCGCGGCCGTGCCCCGCGACCGCGACCGGGCCGCGCGGACGTTACCCTGATCAGGTGATCGACCTGCGCCTGACCCGAGAAGATCCCGATCGCGTCCGCGCGTCCCAGCGTGCGCGCGGCGCCGATCCGGCCGCCGTGGATCGACTGCTGGATGCGGACGCCGCCCGCCGCGCCGCGGTCTCGGCCGGCGACGAGTTGCGCGCCGAGCAGCGGGCGTTCGGTCGCACCATCGGCAAGGCGTCGCCGGAGGAGCGGCCGGCGTTGCTGGAGCGCGGCAAGGAGCTGGCCGCCGCGGTCAAACAGGCCGAGGCCGCCGAGGGCGAGGCGAATGCCGCGCTGCTGGCCGCGCACAAGGCGATCGACAACATCATCGAGGACGAGACGCCGCCCGGTGGTGAGGACGACTTCGTGGTGCGTCGGATCGTCGGCGAGGTGCCGGCCTTCGACTTCCAGGTGCGCGACCACCTGGAGCTGGGCGAGGGCCTGGGCGCGATCGACATGGAGCGCGGCGCCAAGGTCTCCGGAGCCCGGTTCTACTTCCTCAAGGGCGTCGGCGCCCAATTGCAGTGGGCCCTACTGAATCTCGCGGTGACCAAGGCCGCCGCGGCGGGCTTCGTCCCGATGATCCCGCCGGTGCTGGTGAAGCCGGAGTCCATGGAGGGCACCGGATTCTTGGGCGAGCACTCCGACGAGGTCTACCGGCTGGAGGCCGACGACCTGTTCCTGGTGGGCACCGCCGAGGTGCCGCTGGCCGCCTACCACGGCGGCGAGATCCTGGACCTGGCCGGCGGTCCGATGCGCTACGTGGGCTGGTCGTCGTGCTTCCGCCGCGAGGCGGGCTCCTACGGCAAGGACACCCGCGGCATCATCCGGGTGCACCAGTTCGACAAGGTGGAGATGTTCTCCTACTGCCGCCCGGACGCCGCCGCCGCCGAGCATCTGCGCCTGCTCGCGTTCGAGGAAGAGATGCTCGCCGCGATCGAGGTGCCTTACCGCGTCATCGATGTCGCCGCCGGAGACCTGGGATCCTCCGCCGCCCGCAAGTACGACTGCGAGGCCTGGCTGCCGTCCCAGGGCGCCTACCGGGAACTGACCTCGACGTCGAACTGCACCACGTTCCAGGCCCGGCGGCTGGGCGTGCGCTACCGCGGCGAGGACGGCAAACCGCAGACCGCCGCCACGCTCAACGGAACGCTGGCCACCACGCGCTGGATCGTGGCGATCCTGGAGAACCACCAGCAGCCGGACGGCTCGGTGCGGATTCCGGAGGCGTTGCGGCCCGGGCTCGGCGGCCGAGAGGTGCTCGAGCCGGTCCGGTGAGATTCGGTCTTGTGTTACTGGAGCCGACGAATACGCCTGCGTGGGTAACACGCGGGCTGGAATCGATAGGGTCGCGGGTATGACGCAGTCCACGCCGGCTCGCGCCCCGGCCCTGGTGGTCACCGATCTCGACGGCACCCTGTTGGGCGACGACGGGGCCGTGAGCCCCCGCAACG
>JBIQMQ010000077.1:0-8749 GCA_044463185.1 Nakamurella lactea
CCGAGCCGCTCGGCGATCTGGCCGTAGGTGAGCGTGTGCCCGGGCGTGATCGTCCGCGTCAGCGTGTAGGTGCGCCGCAGGAAATCCGACAGGTGCGACATATCCAGGGTGATGTCCGCGAGATCATCCTCGTTCTCGCCGGCCAGCAGCGCCCGGATCCGGCCGATGGCGGCTCGGATCGCCTCGGGCGGCTCCGCCTCCGGCAGACCCGGCTGGGCAGCCGTCAACCGAGCGCGCACGTCCTCCGCCGACTCCTCCGGCAGCTGCACCCCGGTGATACCGCCCGGGCCCCACGCGATCGCGCACACACCGAGAACGGTGTCGAACAGGGCGTAGCCGACGTCGCCGCCCCACCCCGGGGCTGCGTCATATTCGTCGCCGCCCCCGCCTGCGCTCGGGTCGTCTTCTCGCTCCGGCATCGCTCCTCGGTGCCCTGCGACTTCGTCGCGACGGGCACCGCCCGCTCCGCCTGCGCTCGTCATGCCACCATCCTGCACGCTCACACCCCGCCGGGCCGGCAACCCGCGCGCCACCAGCTACGCTGAGCCGCATGTTGCTGTCGGATCGCGACCTGACCGCCGAGATCGAAGCCGGTCGGCTCGGCGTCGACCCGTATGACGAAACCCTGGTGCAGCCCTCGTCGATCGATGTGCGCCTGGACAAGCTGTTCCGGGTGTTCAACAACGGCAAATACACGCACATCGACCCGAGGGTGCAGCAGGACGAGCTCACCAGCCTGGTCGAGATCGAGGCCGGCGACCCCTTCGTGCTGCACCCCGGCGAATTCGTGCTCGGCTCCACCTACGAATGCGTCACCCTGCCCGACACGCTCGCCGGCCGCCTCGAGGGGAAGTCCTCGCTCGGGCGGCTGGGCCTACTCACCCACTCGACCGCCGGCTTCATCGACCCCGGTTTCTCCGGCCACATCACGCTGGAGCTCTCCAACGTCGCCAACCTGCCGATCACGCTGTGGCCCGGCATGAAGATCGGCCAACTCTGCGTGTTCCGACTGTCTTCGCCGTCGCGCGAACCGTACGGGTCCAGCCGCTACGGCTCGCACTACCAGGGGCAGCGCGGCCCCACGCCGTCACGGTCCTGGCAGCACTTCCGTTGCGACGACATCTCCGGTGGAACGGAACGCTAGGCCCGTCGGCGGTAGGCGCGCAGGGCCAGCGGTACGAACACCACCAGCAGCACCGCCATCCAGCCGGCCGTCCAGAGCAGATCGCTCTGCACCGGCCCACCCGTCATCAGCCCGCGCACCACGGACGCGAGGTGGCTCATCGGGTTCGCGTCGGCCACCGGCTGCATCCAGGACGGCATGGTGGACGTCGGCACGTAGGCGTTCGACACGAACGACAGCGGCAGCACCAGCAGGAACATGATGCCCTGCACCGCCCCCGAGGTACGCACGATCATGCCGACCCACACGCTGATCCAGCAGAAGCACAGTGCGAACGCGACGGCGACGCCGATCGCGGCCAGGGTGGCGAGGGCGTTGGTCTCGATGCGGAAGCCGAGCAGCACGCCCATGCCCAGGGTCACCCCGGTGGAGATCAGGTACCGCACCACGTCCGCGGCGACGGCCCCGACCAGCGGCACCGACCGGCCGATGGGCAGCGCCCGGAACCGGTCGAAGATGCCCTTCTCGATGTCGGCGTTCAGGTTCTGACCGATGGCGACGCCGGCCATGGCGATGCCGATGCCCATCATCGACGGCAGCACGAACTGCAGGTACTGCCCCGAGTCGCCGGACACCGCCCCGCCGAAGATGTAGGTGAACATCAACAGGAAGATGATCGGCTGCAGGGTGACGTCGATCAGTGCCTCGGGCGTTCGCCACGTCTTGATCAGCCCGCGTTTCGCGAGGGTCAGGACGTGGCTGACGTAAGAACCGGATGACGCCGCCCCGGGCTGCGCTGCATCCGGCAGGGGAGTGTGCGCCGCGCGCGGCGGCGTCTTCGTCACGATGGTCATGCTGCGGTCTCCTCGGAAGTCTGATCGGTGGTGCGGCCGGTCAAGGTCAGAAAGACCTCGTCCAGGCTCGGCAGGTGCAGGGAAAGCTCGTGGACGCCGATGCCGTCCGCCGCCAGGCGGGCGACCACCGGCGCGAAGTACTGCTCGTCGGCGACCGCGACGGACAGCCGCTCGCGCCCGACGACTTCCGGTGCGGCGCCGGTGATCTCGCCGAGGATTGCGCGGACTTCCGGGATCCGGCCGACGTCGGAGGGCCGAATTTCGATGCGCTGGCCGCCCACCACGCGCTTGAGGCCGTCCGGGGTGTCGTGGGCGATCACTCGCCCGCGGTCGATGACGCTGATCTCGTCGGCCAGCGCGTCCGCCTCGTCCAGGTACTGGGTCGTGAGCAGCACCGTCGATCCGTCGGAGACCAGGGAGCGCACCACCTCCCACATCTCCTCGCGTTTGGCCGGATCCAGGCCGGTGGTGGGCTCGTCGAGGAAGATCACGGCGGGGCGACCGACCAGGCTGGCGGCCAGGTCGAGCCGTCGGCGCATGCCGCCCGAGTAGGTCTTCGCCACGCGGGCTGCGGCGTCATTCAGGTCGAACCAGGCGAGCAGCTCGGCAGCGCGGGCGCGCGCGTTGGGTGCGGACAGGCCGAGCAGCCGGCCGATCATGACGAGGTTCTGGGTGCCGGTGAGGTCTTCGTCGACCGACGCGTACTGACCGGTGAGGCCGACCGTCTGGCGGACCTGGTGCGGCTGGCGGACGACGTCGTACCCGCCGACCGTCGCGTGACCGGAGTCCGGCTTGAGCAGCGTGGCCAGGACGCGGACGGCGGTGGTCTTCCCGGCGCCGTTGGGGCCGAGAACGCCCAGCACGGTGCCGGCCTTGGCGGACAGGTTGACGCCGTCCAGCGCCTGGGTGTCGCCGAAGCGCTTGCGCAGGCCCTCGGCGCGGATGGCCAGGGTGGTGTCAGGGCTCATGATGACTTCTTTCCGTCGGTGCTTCTCGATGTCGATATCGATGCTGGCCGGAGCCGCTGACACGGCGCGCACATAGCGCTGTCACCGGTGAACGCGCCGCGCCAGCGCACGACGGCGGCGTCAGCTAGGACCAGAACGACGCCGTAATGACACCACTATGACGCCACATCGTCAAGTGCCGCGCCGCTGGCTCGCCGCGCATCCCACCGCCACCGCCGCGTGTTAGTCACGCCGGCAGATATCCCGGCGTGACTAACACGCGGCGGAAGGGGATTGTGAATTGGGCCGCAAAGTGTATCCATCCCTCCGGATCTGGTGTTCACTAGATGAGCCGGCCCTGGATGCGACGGTTTTACCAGCAGACGGCGACCTCTTCGAGGCGCGGCAGTTGAGCTTGGGCGATGCGGAAGGTTCGATTCCTTTCGACGGCACTACGCGCGGCGCGCGATCGGATCAGACCGGTCGTGCGTCGCGCTTTTCCAATCCGGCGGCGAGATCCTGTCGCGGCAGGCCGGATCCGCCGGTCGGCGCAATGCCGATGCCAGTCCTCAGCCGGGCCGGTTCGCCGGGGTGAACGAGAAGTCGGCGCCCACGGACTCGGCGCGGATCACGTGCGTCACGGCGTTGATCAGCGCCAGGTGTGTGAACGCCTGCGGGAAATTGCCCAGGTGCCGGCCGGAGAGAGGGTCGAGTTCCTCGGCGTACAGGCCCAGCGACGAGGCGTGTGACAGCAGCTTCTCGCACAGGGCGCGGGCGCGATCGTGCTCCCCGATCTCCATCAGCGCGGACACCAGCCAGAACGAGCAGATTGTGAAGGTTCCCTCCGCCCCGGACATTCCGTCATCGACGGTCTCAGTGCGGTACCGCAGCACCAGGCCGTCCTGGGTGAGTTCGTCCGCGATCGCCAGCACCGTGGCGCGAATCCGCGGGTCGTCGGGCGGCAGGAACCGCACCAGCGGCGCAAGCAGCAACGACGCGTCCAGTTCCGTCGTGCCGTAGTGCTGCACCAGCACGCCGCGGTCGTCCACGCCGTGTTCCAGCACATCCTCCCGTATCTCGTCGGCGATCGATTGCCACTTCGACGCCAGTTGACGCGAATCGTGCATCTCGGCCAGCCGGGCGCCGCGGTCCAGTGCCACCCAGCACATGATCTTGCTCATCGTGAAGTGCTGCGGGTCGCCGCGCATCTCCCAGATGCCCTGATCCGGCTCCTGCCAGCTGGCGGCGGCGGCCTTCACTTGGGCCAGCACGATGGGCCACAATTCGTCGGCGAGCTGATCGCGGGAGCGCGAGTGCAGGTAGACCGAGTCCAGCAACGCGCCCCACACGTCGTGCTGGCGCTGGTTGAAGGCGGCGTTGCCGATGCGAACCGGGCGGGCATCCCCGTAGCCGGCCAGGTGATCCAGGGTGGATTCCGTCAGATCCTTTTCGCCGCCCACCCCGTACATGATCTGCAGCCGATCGGGGTCGCCGGCCGCGACGTCGTGCACGAAGTAGAAGAAATCGTCCGCCTCGCGGTCGAACCCGAGCGTGTACAGCCCCCACAGCGCGAACGTGGAGTCCCGAATCCACGAGTAGCGGTAGTCCCAGTTGCGTTCGCCGTGCGGAGTCTCCGGCAGCGAGGTGGTGGCGGCGGCCAGCAGCGCGCCGGTCGGCGAATACGAGAGCCCCTTGAGCGCCAGCGCCGACGACTGCAGGTAGGCGCGCCATTGGTGATCGGGGAACGAGCCCTGCGACAACCACTGTCGCCAGAACTCGCAGGTGTTGTCGATCATCTGCGTGGCCTCGGCCGTGCTCGCCGGGCCGGGCAGATCGGAGAAGGCCATGGCGACGAAATGCCTGTCTCCCTCACTCATCCGGGTACGGCCGGTGACGATCCGCCCCTCCAAGCCCATCCGCACCGACGAGGTGAGCGTCAGCCTCGGGTGGCCCTCGGCAGAGGCCACGACCGTGGTGTAGCCGTCGCCCGAGTATTCGAGTGTTGGAGCCACCCGGTTGTAGTCGAATGCCGGTCGGCACAGCAGCGTCAAATCCACGGTTCCGTACACGCATTGGATGGAACGGACCAGCACGTGCGCAGCATCGGCATCGGTCGGTGCCCGACGGTGGGTGTCGGAGCGCTGCTCGACGTGGTGCCACGGCCCGACCACCAGCGCGTCGTGCACGATCATCCATCCGGTGGGCGTCTGCCAGGTGGTTTCCAGCACCAGCGTGCCGGGCAGGTACCGGCGGGCCGCGGGCACTTGGGCACCGAAGGGCCCGACACGGAACGAGCCTGCGGAGCGGTCCAGCAGTGACGTGAAGAAGCTCGGCGAATCCGGGCGGGGCGCGCACATCCACTCCACGGCGCCGGACGGTGCGATGAGGCAGTTGGTCTCGCAGTCGGACAGGAAGGCGTAGTCCGCGATCGCCGGGAACTCGGGGTGATCGCCGCGCGCCGCCGAACTCGATTTGGTGGCCGTGGCCGCATCCGACGCATCAGCGGCGGCCGCCTCGTCGGCGTCCTCGGCGGTCCTGGTCTGCTGATCGGTGCTCATCAGCCCATTGTGTCCACCTGCGTCGCGTCGTGCAGGTCAACGTTGTCGGTGCCGGCTCGTAGGCTGGCCCGGTGAGTGCTTCTTCCGCGGATACCACGCGGTCCAATCCGCCGGCCGTGACGTGGCGCGGCGGCCCCCTTCTCGCGGTGGCCGTCACCGTCGTGCTCTGGGCGTCGGCGTTCATCGGGATCCGTTACGCCGCGCCGTATCTGTCCGCCGGCCCGCTCGCGCTGCTGCGGCTGGCAGTGGGGACAGTCGCGCTCGGCGCGCTGGCGCTCATCAAGCGGGCTCCGATGCCCCGCGGCCGGGACTGGCTGCCGATCGTCGCGATCGGCGTGCTGTGGTTCGGCGTCTACAACGTGGCGCTCAACGCCGGCGAGCAGGTGCTGGACGCGGGCACCGCCTCCATGGTCGTCAACATCGCGCCGATCCTGATCGCCGTCGGGGCCGCATGGCTGCTCCGTGAGGGCTTCACCCTGCGGCTCGCCGCCGGCCTCGTGATCGCCTTCGCGGGTTCGGTGGTCGTCGGCTTCGCCTCGTCCCATGGCGGATCCACCCGGCCGCTCATCGGGGTGTTGCTGTGCCTGGTCGCCGCGATCGTCTACGCGTACTCCGTCATCCTGCAAAAGGGCGTGCTGCAACGAGTGCCCGCGAGCCAGGTGACGTTCCTGGCATGCGCCGTCGGCTTCGTGTGCACGCTGCCGTTCGGGCCGCAGCTCATCGGCGAGCTCGCCGACGCACCCGCCGGCGTGCCCTGGGCAGTCGTCTACCTCGGCGTGTTCCCCACCGCGATCGCGTTCACCACCTGGGCATACGCGCTGCGGTCCATCCCGGCAGGGCGCCTCGGCGTGACAACCTATGTGGTGCCGGTGATCGTCATCGGGATGTCCTGGCTGATGCTCGCCGAGGTGCCGACCTGGGGGGCACTGGCCGGCGGCGTGCTGTGCCTGGCCGGCGTCGCAGTCGCCCGGCGGCGGTAATCGACTGCCCCGTTCCTCGCCTCCGCTGCGGCCGGCGCTCGCTGGCGCTCGCGCCAACCTGCGCTGCGGCTTCGTCACGGCGGCGGTAACAGTCGGCGGCGGGGTGGCGCAGTAGGGTTCGGGGCGTGTCGACCAACCGCAGCATCGCCCGTGTCGCTCCGCGTCGTGGCCTCGCGCTGTCCACCGTGCTCGGCGTCCTGTTCCTCACGTTCTTGGACACGACCATCGTCACCGTGGTGCTGGGCGATATCCAGTTCGACCTCGGCGCCGGCGTCATCCCGCTGCAATGGGTGGTCAACGCCTACGCGTTGCCGTTCGCGGCGCTGATGCTGTTCGCGGGCAGCCTGGGCGACCGGCTCGGCCGCCAAAAACTCATGGTGGCCGGCATTCTCGTCTTCTGCGCCGGGTCGCTGATGTGCGCGCTCGCTCCCGGGATCGGCATGCTGATCGCCGGGCGCGCCGTGATGGGGGTCGGCGCGGCCGCCTCCGAGCCGGGCACGCTGTCGATCATCCGGCAGCTCTACCCGGACGCGAGGCGGCGTGCCCGCGCCGTCGGCGGATGGGCCGCGGTGTCCGGCATATCGCTGGCGCTCGGGCCGGTCGTGGGCGGGCTGCTGGCGGCCGCGGGCGACTGGCGCACCGTGTTCTGGTTCAACGTCGGAGCCGGGGCCGTGCTGTTCGTGCTGGCGGCGGTGACGGTGCCGGACAGCTACGACCGGCAGCCCGGGCGGCTCGACATCGGCGGGGCGCTGCTCGGCACCGTCGCGCTCGGCGGGCTGATCTTCGCGGGCATGCTCGGCGAGCAGTACGGCTACGGCGCCCCGTGGGTCGTGGTGCTCTTCGTCGTCGGGGCCGTGGCCGTGGGCGGCGTCATCCTCGTCGAGCGGCGGGTGACCAGCCCCATCGTCGACCTGACCCTGCTGGCCCACCGACCCGTGGCCAACGCGCTGTTCGCCGCGTTCGCGATCTACTTCGGCATCTTCTCGATCTTCTTCTTCACCGCGCTCTACCTGGATCTGGTGGAGGGCTACGGCGGGCTGGACTTCGCCGCGCTGTTCGGTGCGATGGCGGCCGCGATCGTCACCGGCGGTCTCGTCGCAGGTCGGTGGGTCGGCCGTGGCGCCGCGGCGGCTCCCATGGTGACCGGGGCGTTGGTCGCCGCCGCCGGGATCCTGGGCGCGCTCCTGGTGCTGGACGCGACGCCGATCTTCGGCGAGCTCGCCGCCGTGCTGGCCCTGGCGGGGCTGGGCTTCGGGCTGGCGATCGTGCCGGTCACCTCGGTGGTGCTCACTCGGGTGCCCGGCGAGCACTCCGGCATGGCCGCGGGCGCCACCAACACGGCCCGGCAGCTCGGCGCCGTGATCGGCGTAACGGTGCTGGGTGCGCTGGTCAGCGCGGCGATGACCCGGGGCCTGGCCGCCGACCTGGGCGCGAACCCGCTGCTGTCGCAGGTCAAGGACGTAATCCTGGGAGCCTTCAAGACCGGGGGTGAGCGGGCCAAGGGCCTGGATTTCGCGCACCCGGATCCGCTGATGGCGCCGTTCGTGCAGTCGACCGCGGAGGCATTCCGCAGCGGCATCCACCTCGCGCTGGGAGTGTCGGCGGCGCTCATCGTGGTGTCGGCGGGAATGACGCTGTTCACGGCCCGGTCCCGCGACGCGCAGGTACGCACCTCCCGGAACCGCGAGGCGCAGGAACTGGGCTAGATCCCGGAGACAAAGCCAGAAGGGCGCGGGACCTCCCGGAGATGCCGCCAGAAGGGCGCGGGACCTCAGGGCGCGGGACCCCAGAGCGCGGGACCCCAGGGCGCGGGACTTTAGAAGCTGCCGCCGAAGCCGCCGCCACCGCCTCCGCCGCCGAAGCCGCCTCCGAATCCACCGCCGCCTCCGCCGCCGAAGCCGCCGCCCCAACCGCCGCCGCCCCAGCCCCCGCCGTAGCCGCGGCCGCCGCCGAGCAGCGAGCCGATGACGATCCCGCCGAGCAGCCCGCCGGCGACGCCGCCCATGGACGACCGGCGACCGTAGCCGCCGCCCGTCCAGTCGTTCATGTCGTTCTGCGCCTCCTGGTAGGCCTGCCGGGCGAGCTCGGTGGCCCGTTGCGCCTCGGCGAGGGCCTGCTTCGCGTCGGAAGCGGCCAGCGACCGGGCGGTGGCCAGATGGCGCTGCGCCTCCGCGAGCCGGGTACGAGCCGTACTGGCCACGGCGCCGCGGCGCGTCGAGATGAAGTCGTCCACGGCCGAGACCGTCGAGGCGGCCGTCGCGAGTTCGTTCTCCAAGGCCGCCCGGGC
>JBIQMQ010000077.1:8849-11042 GCA_044463185.1 Nakamurella lactea
AACGCCTTGGTGAGCTTGGCCTTCGCCGCGTCGTGCGCCGCGCGGAATTCGGCGGTGGCCTGCTGGCCGAACTCGGCCTCGGCGAGCTGCAGCTCGCTGTCGGACGACTGCACGGCGTTGTCGGTCTGGATCAGCGCATTGACGCTCCGCGAGGAGAGCTGCTCGTACGGCTCCGGCGGCGGCCCGGCGTTCTCCTTCGCCTCGGCATCCGCGGCCCGCTTCCGCTGCGACGCCCGGAACCACAGGAAGCCGACGACGCCGACCGCCAGGATCAGCACCAGCCACAACCAGGCGAGGCTGCCGGAGGACGAACCGGCGGTGGAGCTGCCGCCGCTCGCGGATCCGCCCGAGGAGACGGCGTTGCCGATCGCCTCGGCCGACGCCACGATGGCACCGGACCAGTCGCCGGCACCCATCGCCGACGTGGCCCTCGCGTTGATCTGCGCGCTCACCTCCGACTTGCTCAGTGGGAAGGCGTCGGTCACGTAGCCGCCCCAGCGGCGGTCCTGCACGGCGATCGCGAGAAGCACGTCGTTGTCGCCGAGATTCGAGGCCTGGAACGACTGCTGCGCCCACGTTTGCGAGTCCACGCCGTCGAAGGAGTCGACGAGCACCACGAACAGCCCGACGTGGGCGTTGTCGCGTAGCGACTGGAGGGCGTCCTTCGCGGCGGACGTGTCGGCGCCGACTCCCGCGTCGTCGACGATCTGCGCCGTGCCGACATCCACCGGCGCCGTGTGCACGTACGCCGTCTGCGCGTACCCGGCACCCGCGGCGTGGGCCGCGACTCCCCCAACGGTGGCGTGCTCTGCACCGGCGCCGGAGGCAGTGACGTACCCGGCGCTGCCTGCGGGGTTCGCCACGGCTGCGGGCGCAGCGGCCAGCGACAGGCAGGCGGCCAGGGCGATGGCGGCGATCCAGGTACCTCGGCGCATCAGTTCTCCTCTTCCGTATGGCGCGGCGGCGGACGCGAATCCGTCGTCACCTCGCGATTTCCAGTGTGCCGGAATTCCCGCCCGGGACGGGCCGGCCGGCGGAGCCGCGAACGGCGTCATACCCGTCGGCGACGTGGCGTTGGCGCCGCCAACTGGGAATAGGTTTGACGCCGCAGCCGTTGCAACCGGCGAAAGTTGAGTGTAGTCGACTCAGGTTCGAAGTGGTTGAGTCGGACCGGCTCAGGTAGAATGGCACGGTGCAGTGGTGAGCTCGCAGTGCCCCGGGCACGGGCCACAAGCATCGGCCGTGCCGTGCCACGAACACGACGTGAACAGGTAAAGCGTTACAAGGAGGACTTCAGATGTCGCGTGCCGTTGGAATCGACCTCGGGACCACCAACTCGGTGGTCGCCGTGCTGGAAGGTGGCGAACCCACCGTTATCGCGAACGCCGAGGGTGCCCGCACCACCCCGTCCATCGTGGCATTCGCCAAGAACGGCGAAGTGCTGGTCGGGGAGGTCGCCAAACGGCAGGCCGTCACCAACGTGGACCGCACGATCCGCTCGGTGAAGCGCCACATGGGCACCACGTGGACCGTCGACATCGACGGCAAGAAGTACACGCCGCAGGAGATCAGTGCCCGGACCCTGGGCAAGCTGAAGCGTGACGCCGAGGCGTACCTGGGCGAGACGGTGACCGACGCAGTCGTCACCGTGCCGGCGTACTTCTCCGACGCCCAGCGGCAGGCCACCAAGGAGGCCGGCGAGATCGCGGGCCTCAACGTGCTGCGCATCGTCAACGAGCCGACCGCCGCCGCGCTGGCCTACGGCTTGGACAAGGGCGACAAGGAGCAGACGATCCTGGTGTTCGACCTGGGCGGCGGAACGTTCGACGTCTCGCTGCTGGAGATCGGCGACGGCGTCGTCGAGGTGAAGGCCACCAACGGCGACAACAACCTGGGCGGCGACGACTGGGACAACCGGATCGTCGACCACCTGGTGGAGAAGTTCAAGGCCGCGCACGGCATCGACCTGACCAAGGACAAGATGGCCATGCAGCGCATCCGCGAGGCGGCGGAGAAGGCCAAGATCGAGCTGTCCAGCTCGCAGCAGACCTCCATCAACCTGCCGTACATCACGGTGGACTCGGAGAAGAACCCGCTGTTCCTGGACGAGTCGCTGTCCCGCGCCGAGTTCCAGAAGATCACCTCCGACCTGCTGGACCGCTGCCGCAACCCGTTCCACCAGGTGATCAAGGA
>JBIQMQ010000078.1:0-10724 GCA_044463185.1 Nakamurella lactea
ACAGCCGCAGCAGGCGTACACCCCACCGGTCGCGCCCGGCCAGAGCTACGGCGGCACGGGATATCCCCAGCAGGGGTACGCCCCCTCGGGCGGCCCGGCGCAGGCCTATGCCGCGCCGGCGTACAGCCAGCCCGGCTTCGACACCGCGGTCGGCGGCCTTCCGCCCGCCGACTCCGGGCCCGCAAAGAAATCGAACGCCGGGGTCATCGTCGGAGTGATACTGGTGCTCGTCGTGCTCGCTGCCGCCGCGGTGGTCCTGTTCTTCAAGCCCGGCTACCTGAACAGCACCGTCTTCGACCAGGCCGCCGTGCAGGACGGCGTCACGACGATCCTGACGAATGCGCCCACCGAGGATCCCGCTGGCTACGGTCTCGACGGGATCGACGACGTCGTCTGCCCGTCCGGGGTGGAGGTCACCGCGGGGGCGACCTTCACCTGCACCCTGACCCAGGACGGCGCGGACAAGTCGGTGACGGTGACCATCGTGGACGACAGCGGCACCTACAAGGTCGGTCTGCCGCGGTAACGGGGGAGGCCCTGGGGCAGCGGGGGTGCGCGATACGCTGACCGCTATGGACCCTGCCCTGACAGCCCGCGCCTCCCTGGCCGACCTGTCCGACCGTCTGTCGGCGCTGTCCGCCGAAGCGGCGCGCACCGGGGTCGATGCGGTTGTGATCTCGCCGGGCGCGGACATGCGTTATGTGGCGGGCTTCGCCGTGGCGTCGCACGAGCGGCTGACCTGCCTGATCGTGCCGGCGCAGGGCAGCCCGCGGATGCTGGTGCCGCTGTTGGAGCGACCCGGCTGGACCGGATCCCCGGCCGAGCAGCTCGGGCTGAGCTTCGCGACGTGGGCCGACGGCGAGGACCCGTACACCAGGGCCGCCGCGCTGCTCCCGGGCGACGCCCGGGTACTCGCGGTGGATCACTACATGCCCGCCATGCACGCGCTCGGTCTGCAAACCGCGGTGCCCGGCAGTGAGCTGCGCCTGGCCGGCGAGGCGATCGCGCAGCTACGGATGCGCAAGAGCGCGGACGAGATCGCCGCGCTCTGCGCCGTGGGCGCCGCCATCGACCGGGTGCACCGCAGGATCGGCGAGTGGCTTCGCCCCGGCCGCACCGAGAACGAGGTGGCCGCGGACATTGCCGCCGCGATCGTGGAGGAGGGGCACGAGCGGGCGGACTTCGTGATCGTCGGGTCCGGGCCCAACGGTGCCAGCCCCCACCACGAGGCCTCGGACCGGGTGATCGGTCCGGGCGAACCGGTGGTCGTCGACATCGGCGGCCCGGCGCCCAGCGGCTACAACTCCGACTGCACCCGCACCTACGTCACCGGCGGCGCAAAGATCGATCCGCAGCTGCGCGAGGTCTACCAGGTGGTGCGCGCGGCGCAAGCGGCCGGCGTGGCGGCGGCGCGTCCCGGCGTCACCGCCGAGTCGGTGGACGCGGCCAGCCGCCGAGTGATCGAGCAGGCCGGCTACGGCGAACACTTCATCACCCGCACCGGACACGGCATCGGGCTGGAGGTGCACGAGCATCCCTACCTGGTGTCCGGCAACACGCAGGTGCTGGAGCCCGGCATGGCGTTCTCCGTGGAACCGGGCATCTACCTGCCCGGGCGGTTCGGTGTGCGCATCGAAGACATCGTCGTTGTCGGCGACACCGGGCCGGTGCTGTGCAATACGGCGTCCACCGAGCTGACGGTGATCGGCGGGGACGAGGACTGATCGTGGCCGAGCCACTGGAACCGCTGGACGCGAAAATCGTGTCCGAGCTCGCGCGCGACGGGCGGTGCAGCTACACGGATCTCGCCGAACGCGTCGGTCTGTCCGTGTCCGCGGCGCATCAGCGGGTGCGCCGGCTGGAACAGCGCGGTGTGATCCGCGGCTACACGGCCCGGCTGGACGGGGAACAGGTCGGGCTGCCACTGACGGCGCTGATCTCGCTGACCCCGATCGACCCGGCGGCGCCCGACGACTACGCGCACAAGCTCGCGGAGCTGCCCGAGGTGGAGGACTGCTATTCGGTGGCCGGGGTGGAGTCGTACATCATCAAGGTGCGGGTGGCGTCGCCGGCAGCGTTGGAGGGCCTGCTGGCGTCGTTGCGGAGCAACGTCAACGTGACCACCCGGACCACGGTGGTGCTGTCCACGCCGTTCGAGGGCCGCACCGTCGCACCCTCGACGTCCTCGAGCACAGGCGGCTAGTGCGCCGGATTGCGGTGGGCGACGCGGTACACGACCTCGATCAGTACCGCCCCCACCGCGCCGACCGCCAGTGACTGCCAGGCCAGCGCCGCCGGGAGCGAGAAGTCGAAGAACTGCCGCGCCATCGGTACGAGGAACGACCCGACGCTGATCGCGACCATCGCCGCGACGAGCCATGCCTTCCACACGCGGAACGGGCGGGCCAGCACCACCAGGATCCAGAACGCCGCCACCAGCAACGACACCGTCGCCGCCGTGGAGGGCTGCGAACAGGCAGGATCCAGCGCGCCCACCTGGCCCGGCTCGATGGCGCAGCGCGCGGCCCGCTCCGCGACCGGCATGCCGTAGGCGCCGTTCGCCCACAGGTACGACACGATGACGGTAACGCCCGCGACCGCCCCGGCCGGCACCGCGAACCGCAGCACCCGGCCCAGGAACCCCGGCAGGTAGCGCCGCTTGTTCGGGCCGAGCGCCAGGAAGAACGCCGGAATGCCGATCGTCACGCTGGAGACCAGGGTGAGATGGCGCGGCAGGAACGGGAACGCGACTGCGAACAGCGCCGCCGACACGATGGCCACCAGGCTCATCACGTTCTTCGCCAGGAACAGGTTCGCCACCCGCTCCACGTTGCCGATCACCCGGCGGCCCTCGGCGAGCACCGACGGCAGGTGCGAGAACTTGCCGTCCAGCAGCACCAGCTGGGCCACCGCCTTGGTCGCCTGGGCGCCGTTGCCCATCGCGACGCCGATCTCCGCGTCCTTCAGCGCGAGGGCGTCGTTGACGCCGTCGCCGGTCATGGCGACGACCCGCCCCTCGGCCTTGAGGGCGCGCACCAGGGCGCGTTTCTGCTCCGGGGACACCCGCCCGAACACGGTGGTGCGCGTGGCGATCTCGCGGAGCTCCTCGACATCGGTGCCCAAGGTGCGGGCGTCGACCGCCTCGGTCACGTCGAGCCCGACCCGCCGAGCGATCGCGGCGACCGTCATCGGGTTGTCGCCCGAGATCACCTTGATGTCCACACCCTGCTCGCGGAAGTACTGCAGCGTCTCGGCCGCGTCGGGCCGGACCTGTTCGGTCAGCGTGACGAGGGCTTCCGGCCGGATGCCCTCCGGCAGCTGGGCGCCGCTCACCGCGCCGGCCGCGGTAGCCAGCAGCAGCACCCGACGGCCGGTGTGGGCCAGCCGGGCGACCTCGTCGCGCAGCGGGTCGTCGTCGGGCAACAGCACGTCCGGCGCGCCCAGAATCCAGCTCCCGCGACCCTCGAACGTGGCCGCCGACCACTTGCGGGCGGAGTTGAAGGCGACCGTCACGGTGCGCGCCCAGCCGTCCGGCGGCGGAATGGCGGCGGCGATCGCCTTGAGGGTGCCGTTGGCGTTCGCGTCGTCGGCCATCGCGCCGAGCGCCTCGCGGAGGGCTGCGTCATGCCCGTCGCCGTCCGCGCCGACCGGGATCGCGTCTTCGAACGCGATGTCGCCGACCGTCAGGGTGCCCGTCTTGTCGAGGCACACCACGTCCACCCGGGCCAGACCCTCCACGGCGGGCAGTTCCTGCACCAGCACCTGGGAGCGGGTGAGCTGCACCGCGGCCAGCAGGAAGGCGATCGAGGTGAGCAGCACCAGGCCCTCGGGGACCAGTCCGACCAGCCCGCCGGTGGACCGGATCACCACCTGCTCCCAGCCCTGGTCGCCCACGGCGCGGGCCTGGGAGAAGAGCTGCAGCGGCAGCGCCACCACGATGACCCAGGTGATGTACTTCAGCAGCTTGTTGATCGACGACTGGATCTCCGAGTGCGTCCGCGTGAACTTACGCGCCTCGGCGGTGATGCGGTTGGCGTAGGAGTCGGCGCCGACCGCCGCGGCGTGGAACCGCCCGGTGCCGGCGACCACGGTGGTGCCGGACCGCACCTCGTCCCCGACGGCCTTGGCGACGGCATCGGACTCGCCGGTCAGGTTGGACTCGTCCACCTCCAGGCCGGCCACCGATTCCAGCGTGCCATCCGCCGGCACCTGATCCCCGGTGCGCAGCTCCACCAAGTCGTCGATCACCACCTCCGCGGTGGGCACGGAGAACACCGCGCCGTCGCGCACCACGGTCGCCACCGGGGCGTGCAGCAGGGCGAGGCGGTCCAGTTTCCGCTTGGCCAGGTACTCCTGCACGATGCCGATGGCGGAGTTGATGATCAGCACCAGGCCGAACAGGCCGTCCGCCCACGACCGGGTGATCAGGATCAGCACGAACAGCGCGCCCAGGATCGCGTTGAACCGGGTGAACACGTTCGCCTTGACGATCTCCCACACCGAGCGCGAGGTGCCGGTGAGCGCGGCGTTCACGTGGCCCGCCGCGGCGCGCTCGGCCACTTCGGCGAGTGTCAGGCCCGTCGGCCGGCGCTGCGGTGACGAAGCATGCTCCAGGTCGGTGGTCACCCGACAAGCTTGTCAGATGACGGCGCGCACTTCGCGCCGGACGCGTCCCGGATGGCAGGATCGACGGCGTGTACGCCGCGCTCGTGACCATCGCTGCCCTCGTCGGCGTGGTGATCGGCTCCTTCCTCAACGTGGTGATCCACCGGGTGCCCCGCGGCGAGTCGGTGATCCGGCCGCGGTCGCACTGCCCGGCGTGCGATGCGCCGATCCGCCCGCGGCACAACGTGCCGATCGTCTCGTATCTGCTGCTCGGCGGTCGATGCGCGTCCTGCCGGGCGAAGATCAGCGCCCGCTACCCGGTGGTCGAGGCGCTGACCGGTCTGCTGTTCGCCGCCGCGGCGGCGTGGGCGTTGTCGGCGGGCCGCGGCCCGCTGCTGCCCGTGCTGCTGTACCTCGCCGCGGCGGGCGTGGCGCTGGCAGCCATCGACTTGGATGTGCACCGGCTGCCGAACGCGATCGTGCTGCCGTCGTACCCGGTGGTGGCGGTCCTGCTCACCGCCGCGGCATGGTGGTCCGGCGACTGGGGGGCGCTGGGCCGCGCCGCGATCGGGGCGGCGGCGCTGTTCGCGTTCTACCTGCTGCTGGTGCTCGTCTACCCGGCCGGCATGGGCTGGGGCGACGTGAAACTGGCCGGCGTGCTGGGCGGGGTGCTCGGGTTCGTGAGCTGGGCGGCACTCGTCGTCGGGGCGTTCGCGGGATTCGTGTTCGGCGCGGTGGTGGCCGTGGGCGTTCTCGCTACCGGCCGCGGCACCGGGCGGACCGCCCTGCCGTTCGGGCCCTTCATGCTGCTGGGCGTCGCCGCCGGCGTTGTGTTCGGCGCCGACATCGCATCCGCCTACTGGGGTGTGCTCGGTGCCTAGGGTCGTGGCGCGCCGAGCCGTGCCCATGGCCGCCCCCACCCGCGCCGGGGTGCTGCGCCTTCTCGCGGCGACGCTCGGCGGGCTGGCCGTGTTCGGCGGCTTCGCCCCGTCGGTTTTGTGGTGGCTGCCGATCCTGGGCTTCGCGCTGTTGGCCCTCGCGGTGCACGGTAGTAGCTGGCGCGCCGCCGCGGGGCTGGGCGTGGTCTTCGGCAGCCTGCAATTCCTGCCCCTACTGAGCTGGACCGGAATCTACGTGGGCTCCCTGCCGTGGCTGGCCCTGGCGCTGGCCGAGGCCGTGCTGGTCGCCCCGGCCACCGCGCTCATGGGTCCGGTCTCGCGCCGACTGCCGCTATGGCCGCTGTGGGCGGCCTGCGCCTGGGTGGCCGGGGAGACGCTGCGGGCGCTGTTTCCGTTTGGCGGATTCCCCTGGGGCACGGTGGCGTTCACCCAGCCGGACGGGCCTCTGCTTCCCGTCGCTGCGGTGCTGGGGGAGTCGGGCCTGACGTTCGCCGCCGCCGTGGCCGGTTTCTCGCTCGGTGAGCTGTGCCGCCTGGTGTGGCACGCCCGGGTCAGGCGGACGCGATCTGCCGATGGGCCGGACGGGCATGACGCCGCCCGCGGCGCCCGCTGGGCGCCGGTGGCCGTGTGGGTATCGCTGGGCCTCGTGATGCTGCCGTTCCTTGCCGGGCTCGCGGCGCGACCGGCGGTGCAGACCGGCGCCGGCGCGCCGACGGCGCCGATCGCCGTCATCCAAGGGAACGTGCCCGAGCCGGGGCTGGAGTTCAACGCCCGACGGCGCGCGGTGCTGGATATGCATGCCGCCGAAACCGAGAAGCTGGCCGAGGAGGTCAAGGCGGGCCAGGTGGCCGCGCCGCGGCTGGTGATCTGGCCGGAGAACTCATCGGACATCGACCCGTACCGCAACTCGGACGCCGCCGAGGTGATCTCCGCCGCGGCGCGTCGCATCGGGGTGCCCATCCTGGTCGGAGCGGTGACGCTGGCCGATGAACCCGGCCACCTGTACAACCAGGGCATCGTGTGGGACCCGGCGAGCGGCCCGGGACAGACCTACACCAAGCGGCACCCGGTGCCGTTCGCCGAATACATCCCGTGGCGCAGCTTCTTCCGGAACTTCTCCAGCAAGGTCGACCTCGTCACCTCCGACTTCCTGCCGGGGGACAGGCCGGGCAACCTGACGATCGCCGGGGTGCCGGTGGGCGACGTCATCTGCTTCGAGGTCGTCGAGGATGCGCTGGTGCGGGACGTGGTGACCGGCGGCGCCCAGGTGGTCGTGGTGCAGACCAACAACGCGACGTTCGGCTACACGAACGAGACCTACCAGCAGCAGGCCATGAGCCGTGTCCGGGCGGTGGAGTACGGGCGCGAGGTACTGATCGCAGCCACCAGCGGGGTGTCCGCGGTGATCCGGCCGGACGGCAGCGTCGAGTCGACGATCGGCCTGTTCACGGCCGGCCACCGGGTCGCGGACGTGCCGCTGATCAGCGCCACGACTCCAGGTACGGTACTGGGAGCGCCCATCCGCGCCGTGCTGACGGCTGCCTGCCCGTTGGCGCTGGCCGCAGTGTTGGTGGCATCGCGCCGCCGTGGGAAGACGACGCCGGAGGCCCGCGCAGCCGGCAGAAGGAACAGTTCATGAGCCAGTCCGCCGCCTCGAATCCGGGCGTGTTCGCCGACCTGCCGTCCAGCGGCCGGGTGCTGGTGATCATCCCCACCTACAACGAGCGGGACAACCTGCCACGCATCCTGGACCGTCTGTTCGCGGCGGTCGGCGGCGTCGACGTGCTGGTGGTGGACGATGGATCGCCGGACGGCACCGGCGGCATCGCCGACGAGCGCGCCGCGGCAGATCCGCGGGTGCACGTGATGCACCGCACCGCGAAGAACGGCCTCGGCGCCGCGTACCTGGCCGGGTTTGACTGGGCGTTGCAGCGCGGCTACGACGTCGTGGTGGAGATGGACGCGGACGGCTCGCACGCCCCGGAGCAACTGCTGCGCCTGCTGGGGGCCGCGGCGCACGCCGACCTGGTGATCGGCTCCCGGTACGTCCCGGGAGGCTCGGTCGTCAACTGGCCGGCCCATCGCCAGATGCTGTCCCGCGGCGCCAACCTGTACGCACGGCTGGCGCTGGGATCCCGGGTGCACGATATGACGGCGGGTTACCGCGCGTACCGGGCCGACACGCTGCGTAGGTTACCGCTCACGGACGTGGCCTCCCAGGGGTACTGCTTCCAGGTGGATCTGGCCTGGCGCACCATCCAGGCGGGTCTGCGGGTCGCGGAGGTGCCGATCACGTTCACCGAACGGGAGATCGGGACCTCGAAGATGAGCCGGTCGATCATGACGGAGGCGTTCACCAGCATCGCGCGCTGGGGCCTGACGCACCGCTGGCGGCAATTGACGGGGCGGGTCCGCGCGCGCCAGCGGTAGGGGCCGCTCGCGGCGGGACAAGTCTTACAGCGCGGTGCGCTTGGCCTTCAGCTCGTCCAGCCGCTCCTTGAGAATCTCCTCGAGTTCCTCGATCGAGCGGCGCTCCAGCAGCATGTCCCAGTGGGTGCGCGGCGGCTTGACGGCCTTGGTGTCCGGCACCGAGCCGTCCACCAGGGTGGATTCGAGACCATGCATCCGGCAGTCCCACACGGGTGGCACTTCCGCGTCGTCGGCCATGGGCACGGCGAACTCGTGGTCGCGCGGGCAGCGGTAGGTCGCGGTGCGCCGCGGTGCCAGATCGTGGTTGCGATCGGCCTCGTAGCTCGTCGATCCGAGACGGCTGCCTCTCAGGACGCGGTCGGCCATATCGATCCTCCTCGAGTGCGGTGGTCCCGCTGTCGTAACGTTCGGCGCCCCGCCCGTGTTCCCGCTGTGATGCGATCGTGCCATGCGAGGCAACAGCGTGATGCTGCGACGTGGCGCAGGGACGTCATGGTCAGGGGGCCGGCGCGCCCACGCTGTCGCCGCGCGGCGACCTGACGCAAGGCTCCATCTTACGCCATGCGGCTTCGGTCTTCAGGCTCCGTCGACGAGCGGCAGCGTGCCGCCTCCGGAGGCGGGTCCGAGGTTCCCGGTGCGGTGGTGTGCGCGGCACAGCACCTGGTACCGCACGTCGGCCGGCCCACCGGCGGTGTCCGCCACCACGACCTGCTCGCCCTCGGTGGCGACCACGCCGTCCACCACGCGCGCGTTGAACCGCGCCGGGCGGCCGCACCAGCACAGCACCTCGACCTGGAGCGGAATCGACTCGTCGGCCAGTTCGAACAACCGCATGGAACCGGGAAACATGCGGCCGCGGAAGTCCGTGGCGATGCCGAACGCGTACACGTCGACCTGGACCTCGTCGGCGAGCCGGGCAAGCTGCTCGATCTGCTCGGCTGTGAAGAACTGCGCCTCGTCGACGATGACGTAGTCCACGCGCCGCCCGGCCGCCCAGCAGCTACGCACCAGCTCGGCGATGTTCAGGTCGTCGCCGGCCTCGACGGCGGGCCGGCTCAGGCCCATCCGCGACGTGATCTGGCCGGCGCGGGATCTGTCCAGCCGGGTGAGCAGCAGGCCCTGCCGCCCCTGCCGGGAATGGTTGTGGTCGAGCTGCAGGGCCAGCGTGGACTTGCCGCAGTCCATGGGGCCGTAGAAGAACTTGATGCTGCCGGCGACGGCCATGCCGCGGCGGGAGCCCGCGGCCGGCACTGCGGACAGCGCGGAGGCGCCGTCGTGCGAGGAGGGATCGTTGCCCTCCGGGTAGCTGCCGGGGTCGGAGTGCGCTGGGTCGGCGGAGGTCACGGTTGGCACCTTACGTGCTGCGTGCCGCGAGCGGCGTCACCATAGCCGGCGGGCGTCCAGCACGGCGCGCAAGACGTCCGGTCGGTCGGTCATGATTCCGTCCACACCGGCATCCAGCAGCCGTTCCATTTCCGCCGGGTGGTCGACGGTCCAGGCGTGCACTTCCAGGCCCCGCGCGTGTGCGCGGCGCACCAGCGAGTCCGTCACGATGCGGACGCCGCGCCACCGCACTGGGAGCTGTGCGGCAAAGGCGTCCGACGGTGCCGCGCCAGCTCCCGCCAGGCCGCCCACGATGAGCCGGCCGGCGGCGCGCGGCCCGAGCGAGGTCGCCAGGTCAGGCGGCGCGGCGCTGCGGATCGCCGCGAGCCGCCGGTCCGAGAACGAGGCGATGCACACCCGGTCCCAGGCGTTCTGCTGGCCGAGCAGCTCCATCAGCGGTTCGACGGCCCGGTCGGTCTTCGGATCGATGTTGATCATCGCGTCCGGGACCGCCTCCAGCACCTCGGACAGCGTGGGGATCGGCTCACGGCCGCCGACCAGCGCCTGACGCAGCTCGCGGTAGGTCCGGTTCGCCACCGGCCCGCGGGCGTCGGTGACCCGGTCCAGCACGGAATCGTGGAAGGCGACGAGGACCCCGTCGGCGGACAACCGGACGTCGGTCTCCAGGTAGCGGTAGCCCTCGGCGACGGCGCGGCGGAATGCCGGCAGCGTGTTCTCCAGCCCGGCCAGGTCGTCGGTGTGCCAGCCGCGGTGCGCGAAGGCGCGGTGGCCCGGGGTCTCGCGGAAGCTCACCGTGTGAGTGTGACAGATGCGCGCCACGTGGCGGGGATGACGCAGCCCTCGGGCCTGGCCGAGCCCCGTAGACTGGGCCGCACCATGGCCCGCCCTTCGACTGCGCCCCACCGCGCCGACAACGTTCCGCACGAGGGCGGCGTCAGCTCCGGAGCTGAAAGTGGCGGGGGAGCGGCGGCCCGGAAGGTGCCGCGGCGCTGCGAATGGTGCGGCCGACAGCTACCGGAGCGGGACGGCACCGGCCGGCGGCGCAAGTACTGCGGCCAGTCGTGCCGGCAGCGGGCGTACGAGGACCGCAACGCGCGGCAGCGTCACGAATTGCCGGCGGATGCCGTGGTGATCTCCGCGGCCGAACGCGACGACCTGGCCGATCGGCTATTCCAGATGGTCTGCGCCGCAGAGGATGTCGCCACGGCACTGGCCGAATCGGCGTCGCGGGCGGAGCTCACTGAACTGGTGGAGTCGCTGCTCGTTGCCGCGCGGGCGGCCGAGCGGCTGCGGTGAGCACGGCGCTGGCGAGTCGGATCGGATTGCCATCGCGGGTGTGTGCGACACGCCTTCGAGGTGACGCATTTTCGGCGCCGCCAGGCTGGCACAGTAATGGCATGAGTCCTTCGTCCCCGCAGCGGCCCGTGGCCCTGTCGCCGGTGACCG
>JBIQMQ010000079.1:0-3795 GCA_044463185.1 Nakamurella lactea
TCAAGGCCGGGCGCATGGTCGCCATCGGCGCCGTCGACGAGCTACGGTCCCGCGCCGGTGCGCACCTGGTGGTCACCACCCCGGGCGTCCCGGCCGGCTGGGCCGCGGTACTGCCGGGGGTGACGCCGCTCGCGGCTCAGGGCGACACGGTGACGCTGAGTCTGGCGCCGGGGGTCGACGACCAGATGGTGCTGAAGGCGGCGCTGGCCGCCGGACCCGTGACCGAGTTCTCTTGGCGCACACCCGATCTCGTGGAACTGTTCCGACACGTCGTGACGACGGAGGAGGCGGCATGAGCGCGCGGAAGCGGAACAACGCAGGGGCTGCGTCATATGCGTCCTACTCGCCCTACTCGGCGGCGAACTCGGCAGCGACATACCCGGCGGGCGACGGACCCGGCGTGAATACCGTGACGGCGATCCGACTGATCGCCGGCCGCGAGCTCAGCACGCGGATGCGCAGCAAGGCGTTTCGGGTGATGACGGCCATCGTGCTGCTGGTGATCGTCGGCGCCGTGCTGGCATTCCACCTGCTGCCGGGCTTGGGCTCCGGCGGGTCGAAAGTCGGTGTGCTGCAAGCGGATTCCGGTTTGAGCCAGCAGATCTCGGCGGCGGCGACCGCCGTCGGCGCCGACATCGACACGGTGACCGTCGCGAACGAGGCCGACGGCCGGACGCAGGTGGCCGACGGCACGTTGGACGCGCTTGCCGTGCCGCAGGCCGGCGGCAGGATCAAGGTGGTGGTCGAATCCGAGCTGTCGCCCACGCTGCAGACCGCATTGACCGTCGCCGCGCGAAATGCCGTACAGGACAACGCGATCCGGTCGCTGGGTGGCGACCCGGCCGAGATCAGCGCCGCCGTCGCGCATGCCGGCGTCAACGTCGACGCGATCAAACCGCCGAAGAAGTACAACGTGCAACAGCTCGTGCTGGGCGGCGCCGCGGGCATCCTGATCTACCTGTCACTGATGATCGGCGGCCAACTGGTGGCGCAGGGCGTCGTCGAGGAGAAGTCCAGCCGGGTGGTCGAACTGTTGCTCGCCACCGTGCGGCCCTGGGAGCTGATGACCGGCAAGGTGCTCGGCATCGGCGCCCTCGGGCTGATCCAGATCGCGCTCTACGGCGTCGTCGGCGTCGGCCTGGCCAGCGCGCTCGGCACGCTGACGCTATCGGTGGGCACGGCGGCGGGCACCGTCGTCTGGCTCATCATCTGGTATCTGGTCGGGTTCGTGATGTACGCGTTCGCGTTCGCCGCCGCCGGTGCGCTGGTGTCGCGCATGGAGGACGCGTCCGGGGTGATCATGCCGATCACCAGCTTCGTGATCGTTGGCTACGTCGTCGGCATTACGGTGCTGCCGTCCGACCCCGGCAATTCGTTCGCCGAGGTGCTGTCGATGATCCCGCTGTTCGCGCCGACGTTGATGCCGATGCGCCTGGCCATGGGCGGCGTCCCCGCCTGGGAGGCCGCGCTGTCGCTGGTGCTGGCCCTCGCGACGATTCCGCTGCTGGCCGCGCTGGCCGGGCGGATCTACCGCAACGCCGTGATCCACATCGGCTCACGGGTGCCGCTGCGCAAGGCCCTGGCGCGCGCCTAGATTCCTCGGTCAGCACCATTTCCCGATCCGGCTAGGGGCGCGCTATTGCTCACCTTCGTGCCGTGACCCGAACCGCAGTTCGGGTACGGACTCGTCAACTCTAAATGCCCTAACGATGTCTCACCCATGCATTAGCATCGAGTCGAAAGGCGGGACCCGCCTGGGTATTTGAAGAAGAGATCGACGAGGCGAAGGCAGAGACAACGGCGTGTACAAGGAGTACCTAGGCAAAGAGGAAGGCCAGCACTTCGGTGCCCTAGTTCTCGAATCAAATGTATGGGTTCACAGGCGCGTCGAACGCGTCGTTATCGAGCCAACAGGCGAATGTAGAAGGCACATTTCGATCGATTTCACCCTGCCCTCCGAATTCGCAGTCCCGGTGCACAATGAACGGGTCCTCGTACCGTTGGGCCTGATGCGGAAGGGACCGCTAGCATCTTTTAGCGTTACTGGGCCGGACGGTCAAGCGGTGCCAGTGCTCGAGACTTCAGCGAACGCACGCGTGTCGAAATCCCTTATCTCCGCCTTGGCGCGCAACGTCACTGCTAACACGGTCGTCGACTGGGTACGCTTCGAGGAACTGGTATCGGACATCGTGCTAGGGGAACCCGGCCAAACCGGGAATTCCATAGCCGAACTTGCGTCTATTGTCCGCGGCGCAGGCGATGACAGAATCGCACGAGAGTCGCTGATCCAGCTCGTCAAACAATTTGCTGGATTCTTTCTGCTTGTCGTGGAACTCGACGCGGCAGTAATCGACCGCCGCACCATCGTAAAGTATACGTATCGCGAAGCCAGGAACGAAGGCGAGTTGCGGCCACTTCGGCCCTTGTTTGAATTTGAGTTGCCAGAGTTCGGCGCCGCCGCCAGCACCCACTTCGAACTTTCGCCCCCACCGCTAATGGTCGTAGTTGACGCATACATCTCCGCGGCGACTTCAGCGGACTCGTCGACTCAAACGGCCGAAGTACAACCGACCGTGTTCGCGTCACTTTCCGCGCCCGCAGCCACCTGCCACCTAGTGGCGAAGCCTAACGACAGGGCGGCCCACGCAATCGTCAGGGTATGGCTGGCCCCTCGGCCCTACGGGGCCATGAGCGCTGCATGGATCGGTGCACTCGGGGTGTTTGTGACGCTCGCCCTGATTCTCGCGGTTCGTCTCGCTCGCGCGCAGGGAATCTTGCCGCTTGTGCCGGCTGGAAGCGGGACGGCCGCCGCCCTTGTCGCCGGAGCAGGCCTGCTGATGACCTGGATTGCCCGCGCACCGGAAGATTGGACGACCTCGCAGATTCTGGCCAATGCCAGACGATCCCTGATGGCGTCGGCGATGCTCGCCGCAGGTGTGGCGGTATTCCTTGGCGTGCCCGTCTGGGAGCCAGCCCGATCGGTAACATGGTTGGTACTGCTCGCGTTTGCTGCCGTGAACCTGGTGATAGCCGTCTGTCAGCGGCTTCATTGTCGGTACGGAACGATACCGTTGCGGCAACCTGGAGGAGGTCGTGATGGCTACGAGGTCTGATCGCATACGCGCCGAACGCAAAAAGGACGCCGCGGCGAAAAAGGTCGTGTTTCGAGGGGCTGGCGGCGCCATTTTTGGCAAGGACCCGATCATCAAGAACAAGGCTGAGGCGGACCGCGTCATCTCGGTGATGCTCGGACGCTCTGCGCGGTGAAGGTGAGGTGGCGTTCACGTAGCGCCGGTAGCGTGGGCGTGTGCCCGAAGGACCCGCTGCCATTTCATTCCTGAGAACTCTGCCTATCGGTACTCGGGTCGTTGTGCGGCGCCGCGAGGACGACGGCTTCCATGACGCGCTCGGCTACTTGGTAGCCATCGACGCTGGTAGCTGTGTCGTCGACACGCGCAACGGCGAGATAGTTGTGCCACTGATCAAAGTGACCCGCGCCAAGACGGTGCCTCCGCCGCCGAAGCGGCGTGCGCCCGAGCATCAGGGTCGTGAGGGGTTGTAAGCAATCGGCTGCCCGCGGCGGCGGCGCTAGCCGCGGATCGCGGTGAGCGCGGCGTCCACATCCGCCTGCGTCGTGTAGAGATGGAAGGCAACCCGCACGCGGCCGTCCATCACGGTGAACCGGAGCCCGGCCGCCCGCATCCGCTCGACCGCGTCCTCCGGCAGCGCCACCGACACGATCGCCGAGTTGCTCGCAGGCAGGCCGACCCCGGCGCGGAACGCGTTCGCCAGCGC
>JBIQMQ010000079.1:3895-9437 GCA_044463185.1 Nakamurella lactea
GGGTGCAGCGTCATGAACGTCGACCCGCGTGGGGCGCACAGCCACTTGTAGGCGTGGCAGGTGAGGATGTCGACGGCCGTCCCGTCGATGGGCAGCCAGCCCGCCGCCTGCGTCGCGTCCATGTGCGTCACGGCCCCCACGGCGTCGGCCCGCTCCGTGATGGCGGCGATATCCGCGACCTCGCCGGTGGCCGATTGCGCGGCGGAGAAACTCACCAGCGCCGTCGACTCGTCGATCGCGTCGGCCAGGTCGGCGAGCGGGGCCGTCCGCACCCGGATGCCCCGATCCTGGTGCACGGCGAACGGGAACACCCCGGACGTGAACTCGATATCCGGCACCAGCACGGTCGCTCCGTCAGGCAGGGCGGCCGCCACCGGCGCGAGGAGCTGCGACACGGTCGCGCCGGTCGCCACCTGGTCCGCGCTCAGCCCCACCAGGTGCCCGAACAGCTCGCGCGAGCGATCCACCGTCGCGGCCCACGGCTGCCACGGTCCCGCCCCGACCCGCCACTCGTCCAACGACTGCTGCATCGCCTCCCAGGCCGGTCGCGGGGGAGGACCGTACGAGCAGCTGTCCAGGAATCCCGGACGCACGTCCCACAACGCTGCGGCGTCATACACGGACAGGGGCGTGGGGTCGGCAGGCGTCATGCAGCCATCTTGCCGCGCGTGGGCTGCGCCGTCGCGGTTGCCACACAACAAAGCGGCCGCGACGCCCTCCACGTGAGGGTGCCGCGGCCGCAGGTAGGCGTCGACTATGACGCCGTTCGTTACATGTTGGCCGGCCCTGGCAGCTTGGGCAGCGTCCAGCCGGGTTGCTTCTGGCCCCACAGCCACACGAAATACGTCTGAGCCGCGGACAAGATCAGGCAGACGATGATGCCGAAGCCAGGCCCGCCGCCGGCGCTCGCCAAGATCTCGATGAATGCGATCAGCGTGATCAGGAAGCCGCCGGCCGCACCGAACATGAGGAACTGCGGCTTGATCTGCGGCAGCGGCTGCGAGAGCAACACCCGCAGCGCCACGATCACCGCGACGGCGACGCCGAGAACCGTGGCGATCCACCAGTACTCGTTCCATGCGCCGATCGACGCCGAGTAGAGGCCGCCGAGGTTCCACGACCACCAGCCGAAGAAGCTGAAGATGAACAACAGCACGCCGGCGCCCATGATGATCCAGTCGCTGGTGGTCGCCTTCGACGCATCGAACTGGACCGTGCTGCCGGGGGCGGCGTGCTGCCCCGGAGGCCCGTAACCCGCGGCCGGGGGAGGCGGGTACCCGCCGGGCGGCGGAGCATATCCCGGCGGCGGAGCCTCCCCGGAGGGCGGCGGCGAGTATCCGGGCGGCGGGGGAGCGTAGCCGGGCTGCTGGGGAGCGTAACCGGGCTGCTGGCCCGGTGCCCCCGCAGCGGGCGGCGGCGGATAACCCCCGGGCGGCGGTGCATACCCCGGCGGAGGTGCGGCAGGGGGCGCTGCTGGTGGCGGCGCGTATCCCGGTGGTGGCGCGGCCGGCGCGCCCGGGGGCGGGCCCTGGGGCGGCGGCGGAGGCGCAGCGGGTGCCGCTGCAGGAGGCGCGGGCTGAGCCGGGGGAGGTGGCGCGGGCTGCGCCGGAGGGGGTGGCGCAGGGGGCACGCCGCCGGCGTTCGGATCGGACGGGCCTTGCCCGCCGGATGTGGGCTCGGTCACGAGAGACCTCCAGTCATCGGATTCGTCGTCGTTCCTCGGGCATTGCGGTCGCGAGGCGATTCGCCGGTTCCACGATGTGATACCCAGCACAGCGCTGAATCGCTACGCAACTTGTGCTGACGGTAGTGGGTGCGCGCTGCTGTGGGAAGACAACACGCTCAGAACGCCCCAGCGATGCCCGCCGTGACGATCAACCGTGATCCCGCACAAATCGGGCATGTCGCGGCGTGCGGTCGGCGCGACGAGAGCCGGTGAGGGCTCTGGGCGGACGCGGGTGCGGGCATGGTGAGGGCGGTTTCGCGCTTGAGACGGGATCTCGTGAGGGCTGTGCAAGTCGGGGCAGTCGCTCAGCCGCCCGCGAACGGCGGCAGCACATCCAGCGCGTCCCCGTCGCCCAGCGGCGTCGAAAGCCCATGCACCGCAACGGTATTGCGCAGATAACTGCAGCGTTCGAGCACCCGCTCCAGGTCGTCGCCATGCGCCACGACCGCCGCGGCCAGCACCGACTGCACCGTCGCGGGGGCTGCCACCGCCAGCCGCTCCTCGTCCACACCGCTCGCCGCGCGCGCCGCCGCGAAGTAGCGCACCGTCACCGTCACGGTCGGCGAGACCACCCCGTCCGGGGCGGAAGTAACCGGCGATTCCGTCATATCCGTTGTTGTCGGCACAGCACTCACCTCGGCCCGCTGCGTGTGAACCTGGGTCATGCCGCCACCCTAGCCCGGATTCCCGCGCACGGTTTATGGACAGTTGCCGAGCGGGCCCCCGGTGAGATGGGTCATAGTGGGAGGGTGAGTGCATTCACCGATCCCCCCTCGCTGGCCCGTGCCTTGGAAGAGGTGGGCTACCTGCCGGACGCCGGCATCTCCACGGTGGCCTACCTGGCGCACGCGCTCGGCCGCCCGCTGTTCCTGGAGGGCGAGGCCGGCGTCGGCAAGACCTCGCTGGCCGAGGCGCTGGCGAAGGTCCGCGGGTCGGAGCTGATCCGGCTGCAGTGCTACGAGGGCATCGACGCCACCCAGGCGCTGTACGACTGGGACTTCCCCCGGCAAATCCTGCACCTGCGCGCGCTGGAGGCGGTCGGCACGCTGGAGTCCGGCGAGCGGGATCTCGAGGACGTCGAGCAGAGTCTGTACGGCGAGCGGTTCCTGCTGGCCCGACCCATCCTGGCCGCGCTGCGCACCCCGAATGCGGTGCTGCTGATCGACGAGATCGACCGCGCCGACGACGAATTCGAGGCGTTCCTGCTGGAGGTGCTGTCCGAGTTTGCCGTCACCATCCCGGAGCTCGGTCGGATCGCCGCGTCGGAGCCGCCGCTGGTGGTGCTCACGTCCAATCGCACCCGCGAGGTGCATGACGCCCTCAAGCGTCGCTGCCTGTACCACTGGGTCGAAAACCCTTCCCTGGAGCGGGAAATCGCCATTCTGCGCTCGCGTCTTCCGGAGGTGTCCGAGGCGCTGGCCCGGGATGTCGCGACCGCCGTGGCGGCCCTGCGCCGCGAGGACCTGCTCAAGCCGCCGGGCATTTCCGAGACGCTGGACTGGGCTCGGGCGCTGTACGCGCTGGGGGCCGAGCGGCTGGATGCCACGGTCGCGGCGCTCACCCTGGGGGCGGTGCTCAAGTACCGCGAAGACTCCGCCCGGGTGCAGGCCGGCGGTCTCGAGCGACTCCTGGCCGTATAGCGGAGGCGGGTGAGAAACGGTGCGGCTCAGCGAGTATGACGCCACCGCGGGCGGCGCCGGTTCCGGCGCACCTGGCCGCGGTGCAGCGGCTTTGGGAAACGGCCACGCCGCACCGGCGCTGGGCGACAACCGTGACGCGGTGGCGCTGTTCACCGAATTCGCCCGGGCGCTCGGTCGGGCCGGGCTGCACGTCGGCCCCGGTCAGACCGCCATGTTCCTGCAAGCCATTGACGCGCTCGACGTCACCGACCCGCGGCACGTCTTCTGGGCCGGGCGCGCCACACTGGCCAGCGAACCGGACGACTTACCCGTCTACGACGCGGTTTTCGCCGCCTACTTCTCCGGGCAGTCGCGGCGCGGCCTGCAGCCCCGAACCCGCGCGCTGCAACCGACGACGGTGCTGATGCCGGCCACCGACGACACCGGCGACGACGGCGAAGACGGCGAAGGGGAGGAGGCCCCCGTCGTTCGGGCGAAGGCCAGCACGCGAGACGTGTTGCGGCAGCGCGACATCGCACGACTCAGTGCTGCCGAGCGCGCCGAACTCGCCGCCATGATCGGCCTGATGCGCCCCGGCCTGCCCACCCGCCGGTCCCGCCGCCGGTTCCCGTCGCACCTGGGTGCCGCGGACCGGCGCCGCACCATCCGGGCCATGCTCGCCGCCGGCGGAGAGCCCGTCCGCCCGCCGCGGCACCGGGCCGGCGTGCGGCCGCGGCGCGTCGTGCTGCTGATCGACGTGTCCGGTTCCATGGCCAGCTACTCCGACCCGTTGCTGCGCTTCGCGCACGTGCTGGTGCGCCAGCGGCCGAAGACGACCGAGGTCTTCACCATCGGCACCCGCCTGTCCCGGGTCACCCGGGCGCTCACCCAACGGGATCCGGATGAGGCCCTGCGCCTCGCGAGCGGCGTCATCCCCGACTTCTCCGGCGGCACCCGGCTCGGCGAGGTGCTCAAAGCGTTCAACGACCGGTGGGGGCAGCGGGGCACCGCGCACGGCGCCGTGGTGATCGTGTTCTCTGACGGGTGGGAACGCGGCTCGTGCAGTCTGCTGGCCGAGCAGGTCGAGCGGCTGCACCGGCTGGCCAAGACCGTCGTGTGGGTCAACCCGCACAAGGGCCGCGACGGGTACCTTCCGGTGCAGTCCGGGATTGTTGCGGCGCTGCCGTATGTGGACCACTTCGTGGCCGGGCATTCGCTCGCCACGCTCGAGGAACTGTTGGAGGTGATCCGCGGTGCGTGACATTCTGGACGACCTGCTGCGGTGGTGGGAAGACGGCGAGACCGCCGGCGTGGGAACGGTTGTCGGCACATTCAAGTCCGCGCCGCGGCCGGCCGGGGCGGCGATGGCGGTCGGCCCGGAGGGCACCGCCGTCGGCTCCGTATCCGGCGGCTGCGTGGAAGGCGCGGTGTACGAGTCGGCGTCGACGATCCGGGACGGTCAACCTCCCGTGCTCACCCGGTTCGGGGTCTCCGACGGGGACGCCTTCGCTGTCGGGCTCACCTGCGGCGGGATCATCGACATCTTCACCGAGCGCGTGTCCCGGGTCGACTTCCCGGAGTTCGGGGAGCTGGCCGCCTCCATCCAGGCCGACGAGCGGGTGGCGCTCGCGACCATCGTCGCCGGCCGGCCCGACCAGGTGGGCCGGCACCTGGTGCTGTGGGAGGACCGCACCGCAGGATCCCTCGGATCGGAGCGGATCGACCATTCGGTTCGCTCCGACGCCCTGGGTCTGCTGGCCTCCGGGCGCACCGCCACGCTCACCTACGGGCTGGACGGCGAGCGGATGGACACCGGGCTGCAGGTCTTCGTGTCGGCGTTCGCCCCGGCACCCCGCATGTTGGTGTTCGGCGCGATCGACTTCGCTACCGCGGTCGCCCGCATCGGCACATTCCTCGGCTACCGGGTGACGGTGTGCGACGCCCGTCCGATCTTCGCGACGAAGAAGCGGTTCCCCGACGCAGACGAGGTGATCATCGACTGGCCGCACCGCTACCTGGAGAAACAGGTGGAGGCCGGCGCGTTGGACCAGCGCACCGTGATCTGCGTGCTCACCCACGACCCGAAGTTCGACGTGCCCGCATTGAAGGTGGCCTTGAAGCTGGACGTGGCCTATGTGGGGGCGATGGGCTCGCGGCGCACCCACTTCGACCGGTTGGAGCGGCTGCGCGCGGCCGG
>JBIQMQ010000079.1:9537-10707 GCA_044463185.1 Nakamurella lactea
CCGATCGCCGCGGCCGAGGCGCCGCCGGAACCCGCGGCGGTCCAGCACGGCTGATCGGCGAACCAGGAAGTCGAGGTAGTCGCGATGGGCAGGATCACGGCACGGCGCAGGGTCGTCCGGCAGCAGGTGGGCGCACTGCCGCAGCGCGGCGAGGACACCGTCACCGTCGAGGAGCCGCTGGAGATCCGGGTCGGCGGGACGGCGCTGGCCATCACCATGCGCACCCCCGGCCACGACGTGGAACTCGCGATCGGCTTTTTGATCTCCGAGGGCATCATCCGCTCCGGCGACGACGTCCAGGCCGGGCGCTACTGCGCCGGAGCGACCGAGGACGGCGTCAACACCTACAACGTGCTCGACATTGCGCTCGCGCCCGGCGTCGCCGCACCCGACCCCAGCCTGGCGCGCGCCTTCTACACCACGAGCTCCTGCGGGTTGTGCGGGCGGGCCAGCATCGACGCCGTGAGAAACCGCTCCGCATATGGAATCTCGGACGACGACACGATCGTGAGCGCCGCCGTCGTGGCCGAGTTGCCGGAGCGGCTGCGCGGTGAGCAGGCCGTGTTCGACAAGACCGGCGGCCTGCACGCGGCGGGCCTGTTCGACGCCACGACCGGCGAGCTGCTCGTGGCGCGGGAGGACATCGGCCGGCACAACGCCGTGGACAAGGTGGTCGGGTGGGCCGCGCAGGCGGGCCGGCTGCCGCTCACCGGCACCGTGCTGATGGTGTCCGGCCGGGCCAGTTTCGAACTCACCCAGAAGGCGTGGATGGCCGGCATCCCCGTCCTGGCCGCGGTGTCGGCGCCGTCGTCGCTCGCCGTGGATCTGGCGGGCGAGGCGGGCATGACGTTGATCGGGTTCCTGCGCGGCGACTCGATGGTGATCTACGCCGGTGCCGAACGTATCGGGTCGCGGCCCGCGGCCGGGGAAGGAAGCGCGGCATGACCAGGAGGAAGCCGCTCGTCGACGACGTCACCGACGCGGATATCGCCGTGGGAAAGCCGAAATCGTGGGCCGGCGGGGTGCCCGGCGTGCTGCACGCCGTCGGGCCGGCGGTGCGCGAGATGGGCGCGACCCGCAGCGCGAAGCTGCTCACGGCGATGAACCAGAAGGAAGGCTTCGACTGCATGAGCTGCGCGTGGCCGGATCCGGACCACCGCAAGACGGCCG
>JBIQMQ010000080.1:0-10690 GCA_044463185.1 Nakamurella lactea
CCAGGTACCCGGCCGTGGTGTGCATGATGCCCTTCGGCTTGCCGGTGGTGCCCGACGAGTACATGAGGAACAGCAGGTCCTCGGAGTCCATCGGCTCGCACGGCACCGACGCCGGGTCGTCCGATTCGCCGTCGACCACGTCGGACCACCAGAAGTCGCGGCCGTCCTGCATCGCGACATCGTTGCCGGCGCGCTTGACGACGACGGACTTCGTGGTCACCGGTGCCATTGCCATCGCCTCGTCGGCGATCGGCTTGAGCGGGGACGGCTTGCCGCGGCGCCAGGCGCCGTCCTGCGTGATGAGATACTGGCACTGCATGTCGTTGAGCCGGCCGCCGAGCGAGTCCGCGGAGAACCCGCCGAACACCACGGTGAACGGGGCGCCGATGCGCGCCAGTGCGAGCATCGTCACCGGCAGTTCGGGCACCATGCCCATGTAGACGCCGACGTTCGTTCCCTTGGTGATGCCCAGCTTCTTGAACCCGTTGGCGGCCTTGACGACACGGCGCTGCAGGTCGGCATACGTGATGGTCTGCCTGTCGTTCGGGTCCTCGCCCTCCCAGTAGTAGGCGACCTTGTCGCCCAGGCCGCGTTCCACGTGACGGTCGACGGCGTTGTAGCAGGCGTTGATCGTGCCGCCCAGGTACCACTTCGCGTACGGCGGGTTCCATTCCTTGAGCGTGTGGAACGGGGTGAACCAACTCAGACGCTCGCGACCCTCGCGCTCCCAGAACTCGTCCGGATCCTGATCGTAGAAACCGGGCTGCGCATTGGCCTGCGCGGTGAGCTCGGGGTCCGGGGGATAGGTGCGCTGCTCGTTGAGCAGATTCGAGATATTGGTGTTGTCGGCATGCGTCATCGTGGTCATACCTTTCGATCGCGTCGTGACCTGTCGCACATATCGGGTGTCTCGTGAATATCCTGCATGCTGCCCGCGCGGCGTGCGCGACCGGCTCGACAGTGCGGATCCCTCTCCATCTTGGGTCGGTTGGCCACCGGCGGCAACGCGGCGGGCGGCGCTCCGCGCTGCGGAGCTACGCGCCGAGCTATGCGCCGAGCGGCAATGAGCGGCCTAGCACCGCGAACGGACGGCTGTCCCCGGAGAACAGGAAGTCGCGCAGCACGCTGGTGAATCCGAGCCGGCGGTAGAGCCGCCACGCCCGGTTCTCGCCCTCCGGTGTGGACAGCAGGACGGCGCGGTTGGGTGCCGGGGCGACGAGCGCCTTGAGCAGGGCCTCGCCGGTTCCGTGGCCCTGGAACTCGGGCCGCACGTGCAGTTCGGTGAGTTCGAAGTAGTCGGCCAGCCACGGGTTGTGCGGATCGCCGAGTCCGCGCGCCACCTCGCCGAACCACCACTGGCCGATCGCGCCGCGGTAGCCGTAGCCGAATCCGGTGATCGACCCCGGGACTGCGTCATCGCCGGCCTTCGGGGCGACCGCGACGACGCAGCGGAATCCGACGCGGCGAGAGTGGTCCAGCCACAGCGGGGCGCGGCCCTGGGCGACGCTGGGGGCGTAGCTCATCGCCGCCGCGTAGATGGACAGCAACTCGGGTAGCGCCGCCGCGAACGCCGAGGCGTTCAACACGGCGATGGGCACCCCGGCCGGGTCAGCCGTCGCCCGCGACATCGAGTTCGATCCCGGAGGTGATGGCCACGAGTTCCTGGTAGGTGGTGGGGAACACGGTGCTGGGGTGGCCCGCCGCCGCCCAGATCTGCGGGTAGTGCGCCAGCGAACGGTCCACCACCGTGCGGATCGGCGCCGGGTGGCCCACCGGCGAGACACCGCCGATCGACTGCCCGGTGTGCCGTCGCACGAAATCCGCGTCGGCCCGGCCGACGGACGGCAGGCCCAATGCTGCGGCCACCCGCGTGGTGTCCACGCGGTGCGCGCCGGACGTCATGATCAGCAGCGGCTGCCCGCCGGCGGAAAAGACGAGGCTGTTCGCGATCGCCCCCACCGGTACGCCGAGTTGCTCCGCGGCGAGCGCCGCGGTGTGGGCCGACGAGTCGAGGATTCGCACCTCGCCGCGGACGCCGGCAGCCGCCAGCGCGGACGTGACCCGGTCGACCGCGGCGCTCATGTCCCCATCACACCACACTGCGCCGCCGAGCGGGAGTTCGCAGGTGGGTGGCGATTGTCGGACCCCTGTCGTAGCATCGAACATAGGTTCGGATCGCAAGGTGGAGGGCTGAAGGATGACGAGATCCATGGTGTTGGAATTCGGTGAGCCCGAGGTGCTCGGGTATGAGCACGGCGGCGTGCCCGGGCAAGGCGCGGCCGCTCGGCGGCACCCGCCCGGAACGGAGCCGCGGGCGCCGCGCCGCGCCGCGCCGGTGCCCCGGTCGGCGCGTGAACTGGCGGCGGACGCGGCACTGGTGCTGGGCCGCGCCATGGCCGACGCCGAACCCCGCGAGCGGTTCGCCCTGGCGCACCTGGCCGCGCTGCGCGGCGCGGCCGCGGTGCTGGCGACCCGGGCACGGCCGCGGCGGCAGGCGCACGGCAATGCATGGGAACTCTTGACCCGGATCGCCCCCGAGCTGGCCGAGTGGGCGTCGTTCTTCGCGGCGTCGGCGCGCCGGCGGCAAGCCATCGCGGCCGGTGTCGGAGTCGTGGTGCCGGCTCGGGAGGCGGACGACATGGTGCGCGCCGCCGCCGAGTTCCTCGGCCTCGTCGAGCTCACGCTTTCCCACGGGCGGTCGGGGACGCGCGGCCGTTAGGCTTTCAGGCACGGCGCGCGGAAGGCAAGGGGCCATGGATCATCACCCGGTGGATGTGGTTGGGCGCTACCTCGATCGCATCGTCGCGCAGCGCCCCGATGCCGAGGTGGTCGACATCGGCGGCGGCAGTGGCACGCGCGCCGTCCCGCTGGCGAAGGCCGGCTGTCGGGTCGTGGTGGTCGACGCCTCCACCGATGCCCTGGCCAGCCTGGCCCGACGCGCCGCCGACGCCGGGGTGTCCGAGCGGATCACCGCGTTGCAGGCGGACGCGGACCAGCTCGACGCCGTGCTGCCGCCCGCCAGCGCCGATCTGGTGCTCTACCACCAGGTCGTGCAGGACGTCGACGACCCGGCGCGCTCGGTCGCCGCTGCCGCGGCCCTGCTGCGACCGGGCGGCTACCTGTCGATCCTGGTGCCCGGGCGGCTGTCCGCGGTGCTCGTCGACGCCCTGGCCGGCCGGTCCGCCGAAGCCCTCGCCGTCATGGGCGGCGACCCGGCCCTCGACCGCACATTCGACGTTCCGTCGCTGCGGTCGCTCATGGAGCAGGCAGGCGTCGTCGTCGAATCCATCACCGGAGTCGGAATCGTCGCGGCCCTGATGGCCGGGCGACCCCGTGCGGCGTCGGACGACCACGCGGCTGACCTCGAATGGTCGCTCGGCAGACACCCCGTCCTCGGGCAGATCGGCGGGGAACTGCACGGCTTGGGACTGGCGCCGGCGCGGTGAGCACACGGGCCGCCCCGCGCCGCGTCACCGCGGATCCCGCGGCCGTGGACGATGCGCGCTGCACCGTGCTGCACGTCGATATGGACGCCTTCTTCGCCGCGGTGGAGCTGCAGCGCCGACCCGAGCTGGCTGGTCAGCCCATGATGGTGGCCGGCGTCGGCGGCCGAGGTGTCGTTCTCTCGGCCACCTACGAGGCCCGCGAATTCGGTGTGCGCTCCGCAATGCCCACCCACCGAGCCATGGCCCTGTGCCCGGGCATCACCGTCATCCCGCCCGATCACCGCGCCTACCGCGACGCATCCGTCCGGTTGATGTCCCTGCTCGGCGAGATCACCCCCGTCGTGGAGGCGGTCTCCGTCGACGAGGCCTTCCTCGACGTCGCCGGATCCACCCGACGGCTGGGACGGCCGGGCACGATCGCGGCGCACATCCGGCGCGTCATTCGCGACGAGCTCGGCCTGCCAGCCACGGTCGGGGCCGCCTCCACCAAGTTCGTCGCGAAGCTGGCGTCGTCGCTGGCCAAGCCGGACGGGCTGTTGATCGTGCCGCCGGAGGAGGTCGCGCAACTGCTCCGACCGCTGCCGGCGAGCGCTCTGTGGGGCGTGGGGCCGCGCACCGCCGACAAACTGCGGTCCTGCGGGTTCGGGACCGTCGCCGACATCGCCGACGCGCCGCTGGCCAGATTGGCGGCCATCGTCGGCCGGTCCGCGGCGCACAGCCTGCACGCGCTGGCCCACGGCCACGACGACCGGCCCGTGACGCCGGAGACGGTCGACGTGACCATCGGCACCGAGCGCACCTTCGACCGGGACGTCTCCGACGACGCCGTGATCCGCCGCACCTTGCTGAACCTGTCGACCACCGCGGCGCGACGACTGCGCCAGGTGGGCCACGTCGGCCGCACCGTCGTGCTCAAGGTCCGCTTCGACGACTTCACCACCATCACCCGCTCGGAGTCCGTGGCCACGCCCATCGACGACGACCGCGAAATCTACGCCGCGGCGCTGCGCAACTGGGCTCGGGTGTCCCGCGGGACCAGACCGGTCCGGCTGCTCGGGGTGCGCGTCGACAACCTCGGCCCCGCCGACGGTGTGGAAGAGCAGATGAGCCTGGGCGACGATCCGTCCCGGCCCGGCTGGCGCGCGGCCAGACAGGCGGTGGATGCGTTGGCGGACCGGTTCGGGCCGGCCGCGCCGCGCCCCGCCGCCCTCGTCGAGCCGCGTCGCGCCCCGCCCGCGCGCAGCGCCGGTGCGCGCCCGACACGGCCGGACGGGGAGGCCCGGCAGTGAGGATGACCGCACGGCGCTGGTAAGGCGCCGACAGACCTTCTATGGTGGAGATATACACCGCCACCCGCGGCGGGGCCGTCGTCCAGACCCATCGTCGACGGCTCGACCGGTTGTCGACAGGAGGAGGCCATGGCGCTCTCCGAGCACGAACAGCGCATGCTCGACGCGATCGAGCAGGCCCTGTTCCAAGACGACCCCAAGTTCGCTTCGAATATCGACGTTGCGCGGCTACGCCGCCGCCGTCCTGTGCTGGCGGTGGCCGTGGCGTTGGCCGGCCTGGCCGCACTCGTGGGTGGCGCGATCGTGGCCACGCTGGCCATGCCGGCCGTGGGTATTCCGCTGGCCGTGGTCGGCTTCATCGCCATGGTGGCGGGCGTCGGGCTGCTGGTCTACGGAATCCCCGGCGGCCACGGCTCCGCCGATAGCCACGTCGCCCGCAAGAAGGTGACATCCCCTCTGTCGTCCCGGATGGAAGAGCGTTTCCGCCGCCGTTTCGACGACGAATAAGCGTCGACGTGCGCTCGTACACCCTCGACCGCCCTCGACGCCGAGCAATCCTTACCCACGACGCCGCAGCGACGGCGGCCACCATCGGCTGCGTCGTGTCAGCGGGGAAGCGTGCTGCAGCCCGTTGATCACGGCGCGAACCCCGGGCGTGAGATCGGGCGACGCGCCGTCGGGCGTCGCGCTGTACCAGTCTTGTTCCGCGCTCGTCACGACCGTGCGCAGCCGGGTGCGTGCCGGCTCGGCCAGACCCGCCCGTCGCGCGATGCTGTTGGCGATCTGACGCGCCGAGTCGCCCACGTGGATCGTGACGCCATGATCGATGGCAGTGTCGACGATCTCCCGCCAGGCCGCGGACGCCGCGTTCGGACCGCCAGTCGCCGCGAGCGCCAGCCGGCGGCGGCGTCGCGCCGACCGCAGTAGCGACGGCGCGGCCGCGGCGAGCGCCAGCAGGGCGGCGACGAGCACCACCAGGCCGGCCCATCGCAGGAAGCGGGCCCACCCGGAGAGCGACGAACCGTCGGCGGGGGCGATCTCGGTGCGCGTCACGGTGGCGCCCGGCTGCTGGGCGGTGGCCGTGGTTGACGAGGCGTCCGCGGCCGAGGAGTTCGTGGGGGAGACGGAGGTTCCGGTGGTCTGCCCGGGCTCCACGCCGCCCGCGGCGAAGCCCTGCAGCCCGCCTTGCCCGTTGACGCTCGGCGTCGGGTCGAAGATCACCCATCCCGCACCGTCGAACGGCACCTCCACCCAGGCGTGCGCGTTGTTCGACGTGATGAGGTAGCTGCCGTCCGGCTGCCGGGCTCCCTGGGTGAATCCCATGCCGACCCGGGCCGGGATGCCCAGGGCGCGGACCATGATCGCCATCGCGGCGGCGTACTGCTCGCAGTATCCGACCCTGTTGGTCAGGAAGTCGACCAGCGCGTCGCCGGAATCGCCGGTCGGCGTGTGCAGCGAGTAGCGGAACCCGTTCGCCGGATCGGTGAAGAACGTCAGCAGCGCGTCGACCCGGTCGAAATCGTTCGTCGCGCCGGCGGTGAGCTGCTCGGCGAGCCGGGACACCGACTCGGGCAGGTCGCCGGTGACCGTCAGCTCCTGGTGCCCACTGACGGTGTCGGCCCGCAGCTCCGCTTCGGTCGGGATCGTGGCGGATGTCGTGACACTGTACGGGGTGGGGGTGGTGGCGGTGGATCGGAACACCGTCCGCAGTCTGGCGTCGAAGTTCCACCCGGACTCCAGCCCGGCGGCGGCGGATGCGCCCAAGTAGATCGGCAGGTACTTGTCCCGGTAGTGCTCCGGGGTGATCGACACGGTATCGGCGTCCGCCACGGCCGGTTCGCCGAGGTCACTGCCGTCGATGTTGCGATTGTCCGCGCGGACGGTGCCCAGCACGAACCCGGTGCCCGACTCCCATTTCTCCAGCGCGAAGGTCCGGAGGTATTGCGGGGCGGTCAGATCGCTGATGCGCGCCATGTCGACCGGGTTCGAGTCGGTCAGATCCCCGTGCAAGCGGGCCCACGGGCTCAGGCTGACCTCGCCGCTGGGTCCGCCGGTGTGCGGCAGGCGGCCGTCGGTGCCGATTCCCACGGCGGCATCGGACAGCGTGACCGCCGCGCCGATCGCGACCACCGCGATCACCGCGCTGCTGACGACCACGGACGTGAGGGCCCGGTGCGGCAGTCGTCCGATCCGGGGTTCCGCCGTGGCCAGCACCCCGGCGAAGGCAGCGGCCGGAAGCACGAACGCGTACCAGGGCAGCAGGCCGGAGGCGATCGCGGCCGGCACCGAGTAGAGCCCCAACAGTGGCAGGGCGACCAGCGCGGGGGCGCGGGCGCCGGCGATCAGCAGGTCGACCACCACGGCTAGGGCGCCGATCGTCAGCGTGACGAAGAAACCCAGCTCCGGTGTCACCGCGACCGGCGGCACCGTCGTCAGGACCTGCTCCCAGGCGACCCGCACCGTGGACGCCGCTTCGCCGAAGGCCGCCGGACCTGGCAGAATGCCGCCGACACCCGTCGTCAGGTGCAGCCCGGTGACGCTGCACGCGAACGCCGCGACCTGCAGGAGCGACACCGCCCACGCCGGCAGGCCGACCAGGCGGCTGCCGACCCCGGCCAGCCACACGACCGCGACCACTTCGGCGATCGGAACGAGCCAGGACCAGCCCAGGATCAGCGGTGTCAGGGCCGTGGCGCCGCCGATCACCGCCAGCGCGCCGAACGCGGTCGGGGCGGCGAACGAGTCGATCGGGGTCCTCGGGGTGGGAGCGCGCCGGACCGACGGCGGTGCGGCGCGACGAACCGTGGTCGTCATGACACCCTCCGGCCGGCGGTCGCCTCCGCCGCGCGCAGTGCCCCGTCGCCGCCGGCCCCCATCCCGACCGCCATGCCGGCTCCGATGCCGGCCCGCCACAGCACCGCCGGGTCGTCTCCGCGCCGCGCCACGATGGCGGCCCAGCCGCCGGCACGCAACGCGGAGGCCGCCTCGTCGGCGCCGAGCGCGGCCTCGGCATCCTGGCCGTGGCTCGACCGCTCGGCCCGGGGCCAGGCGCCGGTATCGAGGACGAACACCAGGCCGCGGCTGCCGGCGGGCTTGCTCGCCACGAGACGGCGGACGTCGCGCGCCGTGAGCGAGCCGGTGACGGCGATGACCGTTCCGGCGTCGTGGGACGGTACGCCCGCGAACGACAATCCGGCGTCTGCCTGCAGCTCGGCGAGGCCCACCAACACGTCGTCGATCACGTCGCCGCCGCTGGCTACGACCGCGCCGCTGTGCGTGGCCAGATGCAGCTGGTAGTCGCTCATGAGGATGTGCACGCTGATGGAGGCGGCCAGCGACACGGCGGCCTCCAGGCTGGAATCGGGCCCGTCGCCCTGGTGCGCCGCCGCACGGTGGTCGATGACGACCGTGGCGCTGCCGTGCGACACCGGCTCGCGGGTCCGCACCACGAGATCGCCCCGCCGTGCCGACGCCCGCCAATGGATGGTCCGAATATCGTCGCCGGGCACGTAGGGCCTCATCCTGACGTCGGGATCCCCGCCGGCGGCACTCGAGCCCGCGGTGTCCCCGGCCGCCGATCGCATGCCGGACATGGCGGGCACGCCGCTGAGCGGGGTCACCAGTGGGACCACCAGCACGTCGGTGCCGGCCGGGATCGTCCGTTGCAGGGCGCACAACCCCAGCGGATCGGCGATGCGCACCGAGACGTCTCCGATGGTGTAGCGGCCGCGCCGCGTCGCGTGCAACCGGTAGCGAACGACCGCGGCGGCACGTGGCCGCAGCGGGGGGAGCGCGCAGCGTACGCCGTCGGTCAGGCCTGGCGTGGGTGCATCGGTCACCGTGACGCCTCGGGAGCGGCTGGTGCCCGCATTGCCGATGCGGACCTCGACGGTGCCCGTGCTGCCCGGGTGCAGTCGGTTCGGAGTCGCCCGGTGTTCCGCGGTGAGCCGGGTCGGGTGGCCGAACACGACGAGGAGCGCGATCAGCGGGAGTGCCACGGCCAGGATCCCGACCCGCAGCAGATCGCGCTCGTCGAGCAGGTAGGCGCACACGATCGCCGCCCCGCCGCCTGCTATCAGGCACCGGCCCCGCGTGGTCAGGCCCCGTTCCGGGCGTGGCCCGACCGGATTCGAGGCGCGGACGCGGCCGGCCATGTCAGCGGCCGTGCCCTGCCGGTACCGCGACGCTGGACAGGATCTCGGCGATGATGTGCTCCGCCGATTGATGCGCGGCGTGGGCCTCGACGGTCAACAGCAGGCGGTGCGCCAACACGGGCGCGGCCAATTGCGCGATGTCGTCGGGAATGACGTAGGTGCGTCCCGCTAGCGCGGCCGCTGCCTTGGCGGCCCGGCCCAGGTGCAGGATGGCGCGCGGCGACCCGCCGAGCCGGACCTGGGACTTGAAACGGGTGGCGCCGATGATCGCCACGATGTAGTGCCGCAGGGCGGGCGCCAGGTGCACCTGGTTGACCGCGTCGATCATGCCGGTCACCGTGGCGGTGTCCACCACCGGCCGCAGCTCGGCGAGCGGATCGGTCGTCTGACGGTCCGCAAGCATCGCGGCCTCGCTGACCGGATCCGGGTAGCCGAGGGCGGTGCGCGCCAGGAATCGGTCGCGCTGGGCCTCCGGCAGCGGGTAGGTGCCTTCCATATCGACGGGGTTCTGGGTGGCCAGCACCAGGAACGGCCGCGCCAGCGCGTAGGTGGTGCCGTCGACCGTCACCTGGCGTTCCTCCATCGCCTCGAGCAGCGCCGACTGCGTCTTCGGCGAGGCACGGTTGATCTCGTCCGCCACCAGGATGTTCGCGAACACCGGACCAGGCTGGAACGTGAACTGCGACGTGGTGCGGTTGTAGATGCTCACCCCGGTGACGTCGGAGGGCATCAGGTCCGGCGTGAACTGCACACGGCTGACCGTGGCATCGACGCAGCGGGCCAGCGCCTTGGCGAGGTTCGTCTTCCCGGTGCCCGGGACGTCCTCGATCAGCAGGTGGCCCTCCGTGAGCAGCGCGACCAGAGCCAGCCGGATGACGGCGGGCTTGCCCAGGATGACGCGGGACATCGCCTCGCTGATGCGGGCGGCGTGCTCGGCCACGGATTCTGCGGTCATCGGCGCGGCCGCAGCATGCGCCGCCACGTGTCCCACGTTCAGTTCTTGCGTCACAAGTGGATCCCTTCCCGCCGTGCCGTGTCGCGACCACAGCCGATTCTCAGTGTGCCAGTGAGCAGGCCCCCGGGGCCGCCTCGCCGGAAAAATCCGCACAGTGGCCCGCCGGACACGCTAAGTGGGGCAAAATTGCATCTGATTGGGGAGAAGTGGGGGAAAATGGGGTAGCCTCAGCAGATCGGCGAGTGATGCGGCCGGCGGTATGCCGCGGCCCGCGACGCGGCGCCGGCACAGCGACACTGCGACGGGCCCGGACGGAAGGGAGGCGGGGCGTATGGCCGGTGGTTTCTACGGCACTTTCACGCCACGCCTCGACGACAAGGGCCGCATCACGCTGCCGGCGCGGTATCGGGGGGCCTTCAGTGACGGCGCGATGGTGGTGCGCGGCGTCAGCCGCTGTCTGTACGTGTTCACCACCGAGGGTTTCGAGGTGTTCGCCGAGGACGCCATCAATGCGCCGGTGACGGACGCGGATCGCATCGGGCCCGCCCGCTACATGCTGGCCAACAGCGACTACCAGACCGTCGATGCGCAGGGCCGCATCACCCTCACCAGCCGCATGCGCGATTACGCCGACCTCGGCAAGGACGTGGTGCTCACCGGTCAGGGGCGGCGCATGGAGGTCTGGAACGCCGAACGATGGGCTCGCTACGAAGCCGCCCAGGAGGCCGGCTATGCCGGCCCGGACGACCTGGACCTCGCATGACGGCCCCCTGCCGGCCGGCCCGCACCCACTTCGGCCCTGACGCGACTTCCCCCGCGCCAGGACCGGAGCGGGTGAGGACCCGT
>JBIQMQ010000081.1:0-10681 GCA_044463185.1 Nakamurella lactea
GTAACACGCGCGGTCAGGGCTGCGGGGTCTGCTCGCGCAGGCCCCACGGCGAGCCGTACTCGGTGAGCAGATCCAGGAACGGCTGCGCGTCGAACGCCTCCGGGCCGAGAACACCGGCGCCGGACCAGGTTCCGTTCGCGATCAGCTCCATGGCGATCACCGGGCAGACCGCCGTCTGCCACACCACGGCCTGCGACCCGTACTCGCGCATGGACCAGTCGTTGTCCACCACGTGGTACAGGTACACCTCGCGGGGCGAGCCGTCGACGCCGGTGCCGCGTACCCAGGTGCCGGCGCACGTCTTGCCGTGCATCTTGTCGCCCAGCGTGGCCGGATCGGGCAGCAGCGCGGCGATCACGTCACGCGGGGACACCGCGACGTCGCCGACCTGGATCTTCTCCACCTGGTCGATGCCCAGGGTGTGCTGCATCTTCAGCATCTCGATGAACTCTCGGCCGAGTCCGTATTTGAACGTGACCCGCTGTGCGTCGACCCAGCGCGGGATCAGCAGCACCTCCTCGTGCTCCACGTTGACGCACTCGACCTCGCCGATGCCCTCCGGGAAGTCGAAGACCTCCGGCTCGCTGAACGGCGCGGTGGTGAAGTGCCCGCGCCCCGCCTCGTAGATCACCGGCGGGTTGAGGCACTCCTCGATCGTGGTCCAGATGGAGAACGTGGGCGCGAACGAGTAGCCCTCGACCTGCAGGTTCCCGCCGTCGCGCACACCGATCTCGTCGATGTGCGAGAACAGGTGATCGGCGGCGTAGCGGGCGAATACGTCGGACAGGCCCGGTTCGACGCCCATCCCGACCAGCGCCAGCTTCCCGGCCTTCTCCCAGTCGGCGGCCAGCGCGAACTGCTCGTCGCCGAGTTTCACACCGGGCAGGTTGTACGGGTCGCTGGGATGCGGCTGGGACAGCGACATCGCCATGTCCAGGTAGTGCACCCCGCACTGCAAGGCGGTGGTGAACAGCGGCATCACGAACCGCGGGTCGGTGGCGTTGAGCAGCAGGTCGCATTCGTAGCGCGTGAGCAGCCCGGCCACGGCGTCGGTGTCGGTGGCATCCACCTGCGCGGCGACGAAGCGGCCGTCGGCGACCCGGTCGACGCAGCTCTGCGCCCGGTCGAGGTCGTAGTCGGCCACCACCATCGCCTCGAGGTAGTCGCGCCGGGCGGCCGTCACCGCGATCGCCGATCCGACGCCGCCGGCGCCCACCAGCAGCACCCGGAGCCTGCCCGATCCCGCCCCGCGCAGGGCCGCCCGGGCCGGCGCCGCCCGGGACGAGAGCACGGGAACCGTTTCGTCCCACCGGGTTCCGGCCGCCGCATCGGCGCGGCGGCGCGCCACACCGGACAGCGTCTCGATCACCACACGGTTGGCCAGCAGCGCCGTGATGTCGGAGTGGTCGTAGGACGGGGCGACCTCCACGATCTCCATGCCGACCAGGTTCGACTCGCGCCCGATCCGGCGCACCGCGTCCAGCAGTTGCCGGGCGGTCAGCCCGCCCGGCTCCGGGGTGCCCGTGCCCGGAGCGGTACCCGGGTCCACGACGTCGATGTCGACCGACAGGAACACACCGTCGGTGCCGTCGCCGGCAACGGCCAGCACCTCGTCCAGCACGTCGGGAAGCCCGCGGGCGCCGATCTCGGCCATCTCGAACGAGCGGATGCCCTGCCGAGCCATCCATTCCAGCGTCTCCGGCTCCGGCCAGTAGCCGCGCAGGCCCACCTGGATCAGCCGGTTTCCGGCCAGCGCCCCGGATTCGATGAGCCGCCGGAACGGCTGCCCGTGCCCGTACAGCGACCCGAATTCGGTATCGCCGGTGTCGGCGTGCGCGTCGAAATGGATGACGGAGATCCGTCCTGGTCCGTAGCGTCCGGCCAGGGCCTGCACGTCGGCCATCGCCGTGGTGTGGTCGCCGCCCAGCACCACCGGTATCGCGCCGGCCTGGAGCACCGTGGTCACCGCGCCGCGCAGCGCGGCGAGCGCCCGGTGGATCTCGCCGGGCGGCATCGTGACGTCGCCGGCGTCGACCACCGGCAGATCCACCAGCGGGTCGACGCGCAGCGCCAGGTGCGGGCGGGAGCCGTCGTGCGGCAGATAGCAGGCGGCGCGGATGGCGCCGGGCCCGAACCGGGCGCCGGAGCGGTACGAGACTCCCGAGTCGAACGGGGCGCCGAGTACCACCGCGCCGCCGGCCGGGAGCGCTGCGGCGTCATGCAGAAAGGCGCGCGGCACCCCCAGGAATGTGTAATCCGGTCCGAACATCATCCGGTCGGACATGGTGTGTGCCTCCTTGTCGGGCGCCCGCCGGCGGCAGGCGTACAGCAGGGTTTAAGAATCGAAGCCCATGCCGAATCGGTCGAGCGTCTTCAGCCACAGGTTGCGCTTGCCCTGATTCGCATCGGCGCGCGCGAGCGACCACCGGGTCAGCTGCACGACGGCCGACCGCAGCGGCTCGGGCGGGAACGGCATCGGTTTGGAGCGAACGGTTTTCAGTGATGTCAGCTCGGTCTTCTCGCCGGACAGCAGGTCGAGCATCACCTGGGCACCGAACCGTGTCGCCCCGACGCCGAGCCCGGTGTAGCCGGTCGCGTGGGCGACCCGGCCGCCGTAGGCGGATCCGAAGAACGGGAAGAACCGCGAGCAGGTGTCGATCACCCCGCCCCAGGTGTGCGTGAAGCGCAACCCCTCGAGCTGGGGGAAGGTGTCGAAGAAGTGCTCGGCCAGCCGGGCGAAGGTGGCCGGCCGCTGGGTGAGGGCCGAGTCGATCCGGCCGGCGAAGTGGTAGATCGCGTCGTAGCCGCCCCAGATGATGGAGTTGTCGTCGGTGAGCCGGTAGTAGTGGAACTGGTTGCCGGAGTCCCCGACGCCCTGCCGGTTGGCCCAGCCGATCGATGCGAGCTGCGCCGCGGACAGCGGCTCGGTGGCCATCGCGTAGTCGTACACGGGGATGATGTACGGGCGCACCCGCTTGAGCAGCGACGGGAAAGCGTTGGTGCCCAAGGCGACTCGGCCGGCGCGCACCGTGCCCTTGTCAGTCGACAGCACCATGGTGGCGCCGTCCGCGGCGAGCGATGTGACGTACGAGTGCTCGTAGATCTCCACCCCCAGCGCCCGGCATGCCTGGGCCAGCCCCCAGGCCAGCCGGGCCGGGTCCACCATGACGGTGCTATCCCGGTTCCACACCGCGCCGAGGTAGGTGGGCGAGTCGAGCTGGGCGCGGATGCCCTGCTGGTCCAGCAGCTCCACGTTGTCGCTGAAGTCCAACTCGCGCTGGTACTCGGCCTCAAGGTAGGGCAGTTGGTACGGCTGCGTCGCGACCAGCAGCTCGCCGGTGCGCTCCAGCGCGCAGTCGATGCCGAACTCCTCGATGGTGCGGATGATCCCGGCCAGGTTCTCCCGGCCCAGCCGCTCCAGCCGGGGCATGTCGCGGGGGTACCAATCCATGCCGTTGGCCTGGCCGTGGGTGAGCGACGCCGAGCAGAACCCGCCGTTGCGGCCGGAGGCCGCCCAGCCGACGGTCCGGCCCTCCAGCAGCACGACGTCGCGCGAGGGGTCGCGCTGCTTGGCCAGCAGGGCGGTCCACAGACCCGAGTACCCACCTCCCACCACGGCGAGATCACATCGTCGGGTACCGGTGAGCGGCGGTGCTGGCTCGGGGCGGTCGTCGTCGTCCAGCCACCAGCAGGCCGGTTCGGCGTCGACCAATGCCGCTGCGGCCCGGGAGGCCCGGGCCGATTGCGGGTTCATGGTGCTCCTTTGCTCGATGCGTCCCGTGCTGGGGTCCGCATACTCCTTTTGTTTGGATCGCAGTTGTTTGGATCGCAGCTTCGCGCTTATTTGGATCGCAGTTTCGCGGCCAGCCGGCCGCCGACGACGAGGACCAGCGCCACCAGCAGCATCGCGGTGCCGATCACGTTGATCTGCACCGGCAGCGCCCGCTGGTAAGCGCCCCACACGTACATGGGGAACGTGACGGTTTGGCCGGCGTTGAAGTTGGTGATGATGAAGTCGTCGAACGACAGCGAGAACGAGAGCAGCGCGCCGGACACGATCCCGGGCAGCACCAACGGCCAGGTGACCTTGACGAAGGTCTGTACCCGGTTGGCGTAGAGGTCCATGGCGGCTTGTTCCAACCGCGGATCCATGCTGGCCAGTCGCGCCTTGACGGTGACGACCACGAAGCTCACGCAGAACATCACGTGCGCGATGAAGATGGTGGTCTGGCCGAGCGGCACCCCGAGGTTGATGAACAGGGTTAGCAGTGAGGAGCCGGCGACGACCTCGGGGGTCGCCATCGGCAGGAAGATCAGGATGTTCGCGACGGCCTTGCCGCGGAACCGGTGCCGGGCCATCGCGAACGCGGCGAACGTGCCCAGGATGGTGGCGGCAACCGTGGCCAGCACGCCGATCTTCAGGCTGATCAGCAGCGAGTCGCAGATGCCGGAGACGCCGCACGGATCCCGCCACGCGTCCAGCGAGAACCGCACCCAGGTGTAGTTGAACCGACCGGTCGGCTTGTTGAACGAGAACATCACGACGACGAAGATCGGCACGAACAGGTAGACCAGAGCGAGGATGCCGAAGAACGCGACCAGATGCTCGCGGATCCAGCGCCCGGCGGTGGACCGGCCGCGCGCGTCGGCCGCCGGGGCGCGGTGACTGCCGGGCAGGGTTGCCGTCATCTAGACCAGCTCCTCGGTGCCCGACCGCTTCACGTACACCGACACCAGCACGATGATCGCCACCATCAGCACCAGGGAGAGCGCCGCGGCCTGCGGGTACTGGCGCTGCTGCAGGAACAGGCTGTCGATCGCGTTGCCCGCCATGGTGTTGTCGATGGTGCCCAGGAACCGCTGGTTGACGTAATCGCCGGCGGCCGGGATGAACGTGAGCAGGGTGCCGCCCACCACGCCGGGCAGCGACAGCGGCCAGGTCACCTTCCAGAACGTGGTCCACGAGTTCGCGTACAGGTCCTCCGACGCCTTGAGCAGCCCCCGATCGATCCGTTCCAGCGAGTTGTACAGGGGGAGCGTCATGAACGGAAGGAAGTTGTAGGCGAGGCCGATCACCACCGCCGTGCCCGTGGCCAGGATGCGGCCCTGGGTGAGCCCGACCCAGTCGGTGAGGTGGATCAGCCCGGTGCTCCGCAGAAAGCCCACCACCGGGCCTTCGTCGGCCAGGATCTGCCGCCACGCCAGCGTGCGGATCAGGAATGACGTAAAGAACGGGGCGATGACCAGCGTGAGCAGGATGCTCCGCCACCGGCCCGCCTTGAACGCGATCGTGTACGCCAGCGGGTAGGCGATGACGAGCGCGAGAACCGTTGCGCCGGCGGCATATCCGAAGGAGCGGGCGAACTGGGGCCAGTACTGGGTGAGCACCTCGCCGTAGGTGGGCCAGTTCCAGGTGAGGGTGTAGCCGCGCTCCAGCGAGCCGGTCTGCAATGACGTCGTGGCCAGGGTGATCGTCGGCAGGACGTAGAAGACGAGCAGGGCGAGCCCCGCGGGCAGCAGCAGGAAGTACGGGGTCAGTTTGCCGCGCCCGGAATGGCCCCCGCCGGGGCGCGCGGCGTGGCCGCCGCCGGCCGGCAGCGCTGCGGCGATGCTCATCGCAGCCCCTTCCGCGGCAGGGGTCGCGCTCCATCCTGGCTGGTTCGGCGCATGGTCACTCGACCTCGGAGTCGTCCAGCCCCGAACGCACATCCTGCGCGCCGTCCAGCGCGAAGGTGTGCCTGGCGTCCCAGTGCAGCACCACGTCCGTGCCGGGCCGGAGCAGCGAGGTCCCGGTGTTCTGGCTGAACACCGTGAGCCGCTCATCGCCGGCGATATCGACCAGGTACTGGGTGGATACGCCGATGAACGAGGCGTCCAGCACGCGGCCGGCGACCGAATTGTGCGAGGCCGGCACCGTGGACTCGGCGTCGCCCTGTTCGTGCAGGTGGATCTTCTCGGGGCGCACCCCCACCAGCACGTCGGAGCCGGACAGGACGGAGCGCTCCGCCGGAATCCGCAGCGGCCCCGCGGGGGTGGTCACCGTGATCCAGTCCGATTCCGTGCCGGATACGGTGCCGCGGAGCAGGTTCGACTGGCCCAGGAAGTTCGCCACGAACACCGACTCCGGGTTCTCGTAGAGCTGCGCGGGTTCGCCGAGCTGCTCGACCCGGCCCTGGTTCATCACGGCGATGGTGTCGGCCATGGTCATGGCCTCTTCCTGGTCGTGCGTCACGTGGATGAAGGTGATGCCGACGTCCATCTGGATGCGCTTGAGCTCCAGTTGCATCTGCCGACGGAGTTTGAGGTCCAGGGCCCCGAGCGGCTCGTCCAGCAGCAGCACCTGCGGCCGGTTCACCAGCGCCCGCACCACCGCGACCCGCTGCTGCTGACCGCCGGAGAGCTGCGCCGGCTTGCGTTGGGCCAGATGCTCCAGCTCCACCAGCTCGAGCATCTCCATGACCCGCTTGTCGATGTTCGACTCCCGGCGGCGGCGCAGGCCGAACGCCACGTTCTCGAAGATCGTGAGGTGCGGGAACAACGCGTAGTTCTGGAAGACGGTGTTCACCGGCCGCTGGTAGGCCCGCTTGCGCGACACCTCGTCGCCGCCGATGTAGATGGCGCCGCTGGTCGGATCCTCCAGCCCGGCGATCATGCGCAGGGTGGTGGTCTTGCCGCAGCCGGACGGCCCGAGCAGCGCGAAGAACGACCCCTCCGGCACGTCCAGGTCGATGCCGTCGACGGCCATGAACATGCCGTACCTCTTCACCAAACCGCGAACGTGCAGGCCCGAGCCGACAGCGTCGGCGGGCTGCGTCATACTCGTCGCCGTTGCCGCGGTCATGAGCCCATGAGTGAGGCGAACGCGGCCGAGTAGCGCTGCTCCTGGTCCTCGTCCAACGCCATGAACACCTTGGCGCGCTTCATGACGTCGTCCGAAGGGAAGATCAGCGGGTTGTTGGCCACGTCCGGATCGGTCTTGAGCAGCGCTTCCTTGGCCCCGACCACCGGCGAGATGTAGTTGACGTAGTCGGCGACCTCCGCCGCGATGTCCGGCTCGTAGTAGAAGTTGATGAGCGCCTCGGCGTTCTTCTTGTGCTTCGAGCCCTTCGGGATCACGAAGTTGTCGCTCCAGAGCGTGCAGCCCTTCTCCGGCAGCACATACTGCAGATCGGGATTGTCGGCCTGCAGCTGGACGACGTCACCGGTCCAGGCGGCGCAGGCGGCGATATCCCCGGAGACCAGGCCCTGGGCGTAGTCATTCCCGGTGAACTGCCGGATCTGCCCGGCGTCGACGGCCTTCTGCAATTTCGCGATCGCCTCGTTGAACTGGTCCTCGGTGAAATCGCTGCAGTCGTAACCCAAGTCGAGCAGGGTGAGGCCCACGGTGTCGCGCATCTCGGTGAGCAGCGTGACCTTGCCCTTGAGGTCCGGGTCGGTGAGGAGCTGGTCGATGCTCTCGATCGGCTTGGTGACGGCCGGGTTGTAGGCGATGCCGGCGAATCCGGACTGCCAGGTGATCGACTGCTTGCGGCCCGGGTCGAACGTGACGTTCTCCAGCTCCGGGTTGAGGTTCTTCAGGTTGGGCACGTTCGCGTGGTCGATGTCCTGCAGGTAGCCCAGGCGCATCAGTTTCGCGACCATCCAGTCGGTCACCACGAACACGTCGGCGGCGATGGTCTGGCCGGCGGCCAGCAGCGGCTGGATCTTGGCGAAGTACTGGTCGTTGTCGTTGACGTCCTCGACGTAGGTGACCTTGATGCCGGTCTTCTCGGTGAACTGGTCGAGCGACGGGTGCTTGTTCGCGTCGTTCTCGTCCACGTCGAGATATTCCGGCCAGCTGGACCAGGTGAGCGTCTTGTCGGTGTCGGAGACGTCGGTCGCGCCGCCGGCCGCCTGGCTGCTGGAGGCGGATTCGGACGTGGACGTCGTGTCGCCTCCGGTGCCCTTGACACCGCAGGCGGCCAGGAATGCTGCGGCGCCGGCAAGTCCCGCGCCGCGGAGCACCGAGCGGCGGGACAGCGCGGCTCGGCCGAGAAGGGCAGGCGGAATCAAGGGGTTTCGATCGGTCACGTGTAGCCTCCCGGAAAGTCGACTGCGATTAGCGGCGATCCTGACACTGTTAGGGGACCGATTGCAAGGGATTTCGTCGTCCGCACGCTGATTTGCAACGAAATTGTTGGTCTACCAGTTGCGTTCCGTCCCCACCGGCCCCCATGATGGGCGCATGCCCCGTCCGTCCACCACCCTGAACCGCACGTCGTCGCGGCCGCGTACCCAGCCGGCGCCGATGGCCATCGATGCCGTCTCCAAGGCGATCATCGAGCAGCTCCAGGAAGACGGCCGAAGGCCCTACGCGGCCATCGGCGCCGCCGTAGGGTTGTCGGAAGCTGCTGTGCGGCAACGGGTCTCGCGCCTGGTGAGCTCGGGCATGGTTCAGATCGTCGCCGTGACGGACCCGGTGCAGATGGGGTTCTCGCGCCAGGCGATGATCGGGCTGCGCGCCGAGGGCAACCTCGATCCGGTCGTCAAGGAACTCTGCGATATGGACGAGGTCGACTACGTCGTCGTGACAGCGGGCTCCTTCGACATCCTCGCCGAAGTGGTGTGTGGGGACGACGACGACCTGCTGCACCTGCTCAACGAGCGGATCCGCGCCATCGAGGGGGTGCGTAGCACCGAAAGTTTCGTGTATTTGAAGCTCGCCAAGCAGACATACACCTGGGGCACCCGCTGACCCGTCCGGCACGACGACCGGCCGGCGCGGTCCGCGGAACCCCACCCCCTCACCCATTTCACGAAAGCTGAACGAAATGAGCAGCGCTACCGAACATCTCTGGCTGCAGTTCTCCCGCATGTCGACCTACGAGAACAAGCCGCCCGCCATCATCGAACGAGGTGAAGGCGCCTACATCTGGGACTCCCACGGCAAGCGGTACCTGGACGGGCTCTCCGGCCTGTTCGTGGTGCAGGCCGGCCACGGCCGGCCGGAGATCGCCGCCGCCATGGCCGCGCAGGCCGAGAAGCTCGAATACTTCCCGATCTGGGGCTACGCCCATCCGGGCGCGATCGAGCTTGCCGACCGGCTCGCCGCGCTCGCGCCCGGCAGCCTCAACAAGGTGTTCTTCTCCTCCGGCGGCAGCGAGGCGGTGGAGACCGCGTTCAAACTGGCCAAGGCGTACTTCAAGGCCGTCGGGAAACCGTTGAAGCACAAGGTGATCTCGCGGAACATCGCCTACCACGGCGTGACCCAGGGTGCCCTGTCGATCACCGGTGTGCCAGGCTTCAAGAAGGACTTCGAGCCGCTTGTCCCCGGCAGCATCCGGGTACCGAACACCAATTTCTACCGCGCTCCGGATTTCGTCGCCGACGACGAGAAGGCCTTCGGCCAGTGGGCCGCGAACCGGGTGGAGGAGGCCATCCTCGCCGAGGGCCCGGAGACCGTGGCCGCGGTGTTCGCCGAGCCGGTGCAGAACGCCGGCGGATGCTTCCCGCCGCCGCCCGGGTACTTCGAGCGGCTGCGCCAGATCTGCGACACCTACGACGTGCTGCTGGTCTCGGACGAGGTGATCTGCGCCTACGGCAGGCTCGGCACCATGTTCGGCTCCGCTAAGTACGGCTACGAGCCGGACATCATCACCTCCGCCAAGGGCTTGACCTCCGGGTACGTGCCGCTGGGCGCCGCGATCATCTCGGACAAGCTCTACGAGCCGTTCGCGCACGGCGACGCGATCTTCGCGCACGGCTACACCTGGGCCGCGCACCCGGTGGCCTGCGCGGCGGCGATGGCGAACCTCGACATCTTCGAGAGGGAGGACCTGCTGGGCAACGTGCTACGGCACGAGAACGACTTCCGGCGCACCCTGGAGAAGCTCTACGACCTGCCCATCGTGGGCAACGTCCGCGGCGACGGCTACTTCTACGGCATCGAGCTGGTGAAGGACAAGGCCACCAAGGAGACGTTCGCCGGGCCGGAGGCCGAACGCGTGCTGCGCGGCGTGCTCTCCCCGGCGCTGTGGGAGGCCGGCCTGTACTGCCGCGCCGACGACCGGGGCGACCCGGTGGTCCAGGTCGCCCCGCCGCTGGTGTCCGGCCAGGCGGAGTTCGACTTCATGGAGCAGGCACTGCGGCACGCGCTCACCGCGGCGTGGGAGAGCCTGTAGCCGATCCGAGTTCCGGCCCAGGCGCGTGCGAGTTTCGAGGAAGCGTGTCGGATTCGGCACGCTTTTTCGAAACTCGCACGCATGTGGACGAACGCCGCCATCGAGTGAGAGACCGGCATGACGACGTACCGTGACGTAAGCCTGTGGCTCGACCGGTTCCCCGGGTCGTTGGCCCCACGGCCGGCCCTGCCGGGCGACATCCGCTGCGACGTCGCCATTGTCGGGGCCGGCTTCACCGGGCTGTGGACGGCGTACTACCTGCAACGGGCCGATCCGTCGCTCTCCATCGCGATCCTGGAGAAGGAGATCGCCGGGTTCGGCGCCTCCGGCCGCAACGGCGGCTGGTGCTCCGCGCTATTTCCCACCTCGTGGCAGCGGATCGCCGAGGAGTCCGGCCGGGAGGCCGCACTCGCCCTGCGCGACGCGATGCGCGGCGCCATCGGCGAGGTCGAGGCCGTGGCCCGCGCCGAGGGCATCGACTGCGACTTCCACCGCGGCGGCACGATCGCGCTGGCGCGCAA
>JBIQMQ010000082.1:0-10553 GCA_044463185.1 Nakamurella lactea
CCGGGGAGGCGTACGACAAGGTGGCCCGGCTGCTGGATCTCGGCTACCCCGGCGGACCCGTCATCGACCGGCTCGCCGCGGGCGGCGACCCGCGGGCGATCGACTTCCCGCGCGGCCTGACCGGGGCGAAGGACGCCGAGGCGCACCGCTACGACTTCTCGTTCTCGGGGCTGAAGACCGCGGTGGCCCGTCATGTTGAAACACTGCAGCGGCGCGGTGTCGATATCCCCGTGGCCGACGTGTGCGCCTCGTTCCAGGAGGCCGTGGCCGATGTGCTCACCGCGAAGACTGTGCGCGCCGCCACGGATCTGGGCATCGACACCGTCGTGATCGCCGGGGGCGTCGCCGCCAACGGGCGGCTGCGCGAACTCGCCCGTGAGAGGTGCGAGGCGGCCGGGCTGACGCTGCGCATCCCGCGGATCGGGCTGTGCACGGACAACGGGGCGATGATCGCCGCGGTGGGCGCGCACGTCGCCCAGGCCGGTGCGCCGGCCACCGACGCGCGGGTCGGCGCGGACCCGGGGCTGCCGGTGCATACCGTGCACCTGTCCTAGCTGCTGGAAATCGGGCGGGGCCGGCCTACGCGACGAGTCGGTTGACGGACTCGACCGACAGCGCCGCGTCGATGACCATGAAGGCCGCCCCCTGGACCCCCGCGAACCGCCCGGCGGCGGACGTGGCGATGGTGAGGTTGCTAGCGGCGATCGGCAGCGCGCGCTGGTAGACGACCTCGCGGATGCCGGCGAGCAGGTGCGCGCCGGCGCCGACCATGACGCCGCCGACCACGATCGCCGACGGGTTGAGCAGGCTGACGCAGGAGGCCAGCACCGCGCCGATCTCGCGGCCTGCCTGCCGGACCGCGTCGATCGCGCGCAGGTCGCCGGCCTCGACCAGGTTGAGCAGCTCCTTCGGGGTGGAGATCGAGCAGCCGGACTCGGCCAATTGCTGCACGATCGCCGGGCCCGAGGCGATGGCCTCCAGGCAGCCGATGTTGCCGCACCGGCATGGCCGACCGTGCGCGCCCGGCACCTGTACGTGGCCGAGATCGCCGGCGGTGCCCTGCGATCCGCGATTGATGCGGCCGTCGGAGATGATGCCCGATCCGATCCCCGTGGCGACCTTGACGAACAGCATGTGCTGGACGGTCGGCCACGCGGTGGCGTGCTCGCCGATGGCCATCACGTTCACGTCGTTGTCCACCAGCACGGGCGCGTCGATCGAGCGCTGCACGTAGGAGGGCACGTCGAAGCCGTGCCAGCCCGGCATGATCGGCGGGTTCGTGGGCCGGCCCGTGGCGTGTTCCACCGGACCGGGCAGGCCGATGCCGACTCCTGCGGTGGGTACGTCGCCGCCGTCCGACTCTGCGAGGAGCGCTCGGCCCGTCGCGATGGCGTGGTCGAGCACCGGCTCCGGGCCGGCGGAGATGTCGATCTCGGCGGTCCGGGAGGCCAGCATCGCGCCGCTCAGGTCGGTCACCGCGATGGTCGTGTGGGTGGCGCCGATATCCATGGCGAGGGTGAGCCGGGCGCGCGGGTTGATGGCGAATCGCGTGGCCGGGCGTCCACCGGTCGAGGCGGCGGCACCCACCGGGCCCACCAGCCCGCTGTCGATGAGCGCGTCCAGGCGCGCGTTGACCGTCGACCGTGCCAGGCCCGTGGCATCGACCAGTTCGGCCCGGGTGCAGGGTCCGCCCGTGCGCACATGTTGGAACAGCGCACCCGCTGATGCGGGGAGCGGCGCGCCGGCCGCCGTCACAGGCATGGACACAGTGAAGCATGACCCCTTCTGATTGCCAACGGTCAAAAGTATAGACAAAAGCTGTAAGTTTCGATTGACACATGTTGAAAACGGTGTCATGGTTTCCCGCATGGCCACCACTGCCGACGGCGTTCCGCTGCTTTCGATGCGGAACATCGTGAAGACCTTCCCCGGGGTGCGGGCGCTGCGCGGCGTGGATCTGGATGTCCGCGCCGGCGAGGTGCACTGCCTGCTGGGCCAGAACGGCGCCGGCAAGTCGACCCTCATCAAGGTGCTGTCCGGCGCGTACCGGCCGGACTCCGGCGAGATCCTGTGGGAGGGCGAACCCGTCCACTTCTTCGGCCCGCAGTCCGCCGTGGAGCGGGGCATCGCCGCGATCTACCAGGAGCTGGATCTGGTCGACGGGCTGAGCGTCGCCGAGAACGTCTACCTCGGACATGAGCGGGCCGTGGGCGGATTCAGCCGCCGCGGAGTGACGATCGACCTGGTGCGAGCCCACCTTGCGCGGCTGGGCCACCCGGAGATCGACCCGTCGATGGAACTCGGCCTGCTGTCCGCGGCGCAGAAGCAGATCGTCTCGATCGCGCGAGCGCTGTCCTACGACGCGCGCATCGTGATCATGGACGAGCCGTCGGCGATCCTCGACCCGGAAGAAGTCTCCGGCCTGTTCCGGCTGATCGGCGAACTGAAGCAGTCCGGCGTCGCCATCATCTACATCTCGCACCGGTTGGAGGAGATCCAGCGCATCGGCGACCGGATCACCGTGCTCAAGGACGGCGCCTCGGTCGGCAGCGATCTCCCGGCGGCGGAGACATCGACGCACGAACTGATCCGGCTGATGACGGGCCGATCCATCGAATACGTGTTCCCCGACCGCCCCGAGGCGGCGGACGACGCGCCCGTGGTGCTGGAGGTCGAGGGGCTGTCGCGACCGCAGGAGTTCCACGACGTGTCGTTCACGGTGCGCGCCGGCGAGATCGTCGGGCTGGCGGGGCTGGTCGGTGCCGGCCGATCGGAACTCGTCGAGACCATCTACGGCGCCCGCCGCGCACACCGCGGCACGGTGAAGGTCAACGGCCGCGTCCTCCGCAAAGGCTCGGTCGGCGCCGCCGTGCGCGCAGGCATCGGTCTCTGCCCGGAGGAACGGAAGGCCCAGGCCCTGCTGCTGCAGGAGCCGGTCTATCGCAACGTCGGGATCGCCTCGTTGACGAGGTTCGCGACCGCCGGTTTCACCCGGGACCGGGCCGAACTGCGCGCCGCCACGAGGGAGCTCGCCGCGATCCAACTGCCGGCCGGTCAGGAGAGGCGGATCATCGCCGGGCTGTCCGGCGGCAACCAGCAGAAGGCCGTCGTCGCGCGGTGGCTGCTGCGCGGCTGCACCGTGCTGCTGCTGGACGAGCCGACCCGCGGCGTCGACGTCGGCGCCCGGTCCGACATCTACCGGATCATCCGGGATTTGGCTGCCTCCGGGGTGGCCGTGGTGATCGTGTCCAGCGAGATCGAGGAGGTCCTCGGGCTGGCCGATCGGGTGCTCGTGCTGGCGGAGGGACGTGTCGTGCACGAGGGCCGCACCGCCGGCGTCACCGAACACGACGTCCTCGACTGGGTGATGAGAGGAGACGCTGCGTGAGCGACGTGGCAGTGAAGGAACCGGCAGGCACCGGGGCGGGGCCGGATCCGGCGCACGAACGCCGGCGGCGAGGCTTCCTGTCCACGCCCGTGGGCCGCCACACCGGCCTCGCGGCGGCGCTGCTGATCATGATCCTGATCGGTGCGCTGACCGTCCCGGACCGCTTCCTCGCGGTCTCCAACCTTCGAGTGGTGCTCAGCCTCGCCGCCGTCATCGGCGTGCTGAGCATCGGCCAGACGTTCGTCGTGATCGGCGCCGGCATCGACCTGTCGATCGGATCGCTCGTCGCCCTGTGCTCGGTCGTCGCGACCATGCAGTTCACGCAGGACATGGCCGCGTCCAGCAGCTGGTGGGTGATGGTGCTGATGGCGATCGTCGTCGGCACCGTCGCAGGCCTGGTGAACGGCCTGTTGATCGCCTACGGGCCGATCGTCCCGTTCATCATGACGCTGGCCACGATGGCCGCGTTCAAGGGACTGGCCGAGGTGGTGTCCGCCAAGAAGACCCTGGTGGTGCGGGACAACTCGTTCAAGGACTTCTTCAACGGATCCCTGCTCAAGATTCCCACCCAGGTGCTGGTGCTCGCGCTGGTCGCGGTCGTCGCCTGGGTCATCCTCAACCGGACCACGTTCGGGCGGCGCACCTACGCCGTCGGTGGCAACCCGGAAGCCGCCCGGCTGGCCGGCATCAACGTCAACCGGCACACGGTGCTGCTGTATGTGCTGATGGGCGTCTGCGCGGGCATCGCGGCCGTGCTGATCACCGCGCGCACCACCGCGGGATCGTCGAACCTCGGTCTCGGCTACGAACTCGATGCGATCGCGGCCGTCGTCATCGGCGGCACGTCGCTGTTCGGCGGCCGCGGCACCATCGTCGGCACGATCATCGGCGTTCTCATCTTCTCGCTGCTGAACAACCTGTTCACCCTGAACAACCTCGACTCCTCCACCCAGGCGGTGGCCAAGGGCGCCATCATCGTCGTCGCCGTGCTGCTGCAGCAACGGGTGGCACGCCGCGACACCCGCACCTAGCCCCGGCACGGCTCGTCCGTCCGGCCCCGGAATTCCATGCAGTTGAGAAATCCCCAGTCCGAAGTTCCCACTGAAGAAGGAGTTGAGATGTCCCCAAGGGCAATCGGTCCCGACCCGGCCTACCGGCCGGACGCGGCGAATGTGCTGGGCCGGCGATCGTTTCTGGTAGGCAGCCTCGGCGTGGCCACCACCGCGCTGCTCGCCGCGTGCTCGTCCAGCCCGGAGAGCAGCGGCACCGCCACCGGCACAGCACTCACCACCGGCCAGCAGTCGGCCATCAGCTCAGTAGTCACACCTAATCCGGAGGGAAAGATGGTCAAGATCGGTTTCTCGGCACCTGCTGCCGACCACGGCTGGATGGCCGCCATCACCGATAACGTCAAGAAGCTCGTCGGCACGTTGGACGATGTCGAGGCGAACATCGTGGACGGCACGAACGACGTCAACCAGCAGATCTCCGAGGTCGACACGCTGATCAACGCCGGCGTCGACGCCATCGTCATGCTGCCGTTCGACGGCGCTCAGATGACGGACATCGCGCGGAAGGCCATGGACGCGGGCATCGTCGTGGTCAACTGCGACCGGGTCTTCGACACGCCGTTCGCCTACCGGACGTACATCGGCGGGGACAACTACGGCATGGGCGTCAACGCCGGCACCTACGTGGGACAGACGCTCAAGGACAAGGGCGTCAGCGACCCGGTGATCGCCGAGATCCAGGGCATCGCCAGCCTCCCGCTGACGCAGGACCGGTCGCAGGGCTTCGCCGACGCGCTGGCGAACTTCGGATTCAAGGTGAGCAACCAGGTGTCGGCCGAGTTCACGGCGGACTCCGGCAACGAGGTGACCACCAACCTGCTGCAGGCCGCACCCAAGATCGATGCCATCTGGAACCACGACGACGACCAAGGTGTGGGCGTGATGGCGGCGATCCAAACCGCCGGGCGGGACGAGTTCTTCATGGTGGGCGGCGCCGGCTCCGCCAACGTGATGCGCGACATCCAGGCCGACAACACCGTGCTCAAGGCCACCGTCATCTACCCGTCCACGCAGGCCGCCTCCGGCGTGCTGCTGGCACGGCTGCTGGTGCTCGGCAGCGGCATGACGGAGCTCGAGGAGCACGAGGTGCCCAAGAGCATCACGCTGTACTCCGCCGTCGTGACCAAGGACAACGTCGCCGACTACCTGCCGTACGCCTTCGAATCCTAAAAGGCGTTAGCCCGCCCGGGCAGCGGCGTTCTCGCCGCGCTCGGGCGGGCCGCTCCCAGGCTCGACGGATAACGGAATGCGGCGGTACGCGGAAGGCAGGTCATGGATCACAACAGCCCGTTGCGGGTCGGAATGGTGGGCTACGCCTTCATGGGCAGAGCGCACGCGCTGGCATGGCGGGAGGCGCCGCGATTCTTCGCACTCGCCCGGCAACCGCAGCTTGCCATGGTGGTCGGGCGGCGCGAGCAGGAGGTGAAGGCCGCCGCGGTCGATCTGGGCTTCGCCGAATACGGCACCGATTGGCGGCAGCTCGTACAGCGCCCCGACATCGACATCGTCGACATCTGCACACCCGGCGACTCCCACGCCGAGATCGCCATCGCGGCGCTGCAGGCCGGCAAACACGTGCTGTGCGAGAAGCCGCTGGCCAACACGGTCGCCGAGGCGGAGGCGATGGTGGCCGCGGCGACGGAGGCGGCGGCATCCGGCGTCCGCGCCATGGTCGGCTTCAACTACCGGCGGGTCCCTGCGGCCGCGCTGGCCCGGGACATGGTGGCGTCCGGTGAGGTCGGCGACGTCCGCCACGTGCGGGCGACCTACCTGCAGGACTGGATCGTCGACCCCGACTTCCCGCTGGTGTGGCGGCTGCAGAAGGAACACGCCGGCTCCGGGGCGCTCGGCGACATCGGTGCGCACATCATCGACCTCGCGCAGTTCATGGTCGGCGACACGGTGTCCGGGGTCTCCGCGCTCACCGAGACGTTCGTCAAACAGCGGCCACTGCCGCAGGCCTCGTCGGGGCTCGCGGCCGTCGCCGGCACCGACCGCGGCGCCGTTACCGTCGACGACGCCGCCCTGTTCCTGGCGCGGTTCGGCTCCGGCGCCATCGGCACGTTCGAGGCCACCCGATTCGCCACCGGGCGGAAGAACGAGCTGCGCATCGAGATCAACGGATCGGCCGGCAGCATCGTCTTCAACATGGAGTCCATGAACGAGCTGCAGTACTACAGCACCTCGGACCCAGCAGCCGCCGCCGGCTTCCGCCGCATCCTGGTGACCGAGCCGGAACACCCCTACGTGCACGCGTGGTGGCCGGCGGGTCACATCCTCGGGTGGGATCACACGTTCATCCACGAGGTCCGCGACTTCGTCGACGCGATCGCCACCGGCGGCGACGTGCATCCGTCGTTCGCCGACGGACTCCAGGTGCAACGCGTCCTTCAGGCCGTCGAGAACAGCGCCGCCGCGCGCAGCTCCTGGCAGGCGGTCGCCGACTAGCCGGGACCCGATGGCCCCATCGCGGACCCGGCAGGCACAACGTCACAAACGGCCGACGCGGCAACCACGGGGTGCCGGCGCCGGCGCGACATGCGAAAGGTGGAGAAACGAAGTGACACGACCAATCACGCTGTTCACCGGACAATGGGCCGACCTGCCGTTCGAGGAGGTCGCCCGGCTCGCATCCGGATGGGGATACGACGGGCTCGAGATCGCCTGCTGGGGTGACCATCTCGACGTCTGGCGGGCCGCTGAGGACGACGCCTATGTGCAGTCGCGACGCGACATCCTGGACAAGTACGGGCTCAAGGTGTGGGCGATCTCGAACCACCTGAAGGGCCAGGCGGTCTGCGACGACCCGATCGACGAACGACACCGGGCCATCCTGCCGCCGCAGGTGTGGGGCGACGGTGACCCGGAAGGGGTGCGTCAGCGCGCCGCCGAGGAAATGAAGCTCACCGCCCGGGTGGCCGCGAAGCTGGGCGTGAAGACCGTGATCGGATTCACCGGCTCCGCCATCTGGAAGTACGTGGCGATGTTCCCGCCGGTGTCGCAGGAGATGATCGACCGGGGGTACCAGGACTTCGCCGACCGGTGGAACCCGATCCTCGACGTCTTCGACGAGGTCGGAGTCCGGTTCGCGCACGAGGTGCACCCCAGCGAGATCGCGTACGACTACTGGACGACCGTGCGCACCCTGGAGGCCATCGGCCACCGCGAGGCGTTCGGCCTCAACTGGGATCCGAGCCATTTCGTCTGGCAGGACCTCGACCCGGTCGACTTCATGTGGGAATTCCAGGACCGGATTTACCACGTCGACTGCAAGGACGCCAAGCGCCGCATCGGCAACGGACGCAACGGCCGACTGGGCTCGCACCTGCCGTGGGCCGATCCGCGCCGCGGATGGGACTTCGTGTCCACCGGCCACGGCGACGTCCCCTGGGAGGCCGCGTTCCGCATGATGAACACCATCGGCTACGACGGGCCCATCTCCGTCGAGTGGGAGGATGCCGGGATGGATCGGCTGGTGGGGGCGCCCGAGGCACTGCAGTTCGTCCGGCGGCTGGCGTTCGACGCGCCGGAGGCGGCCTTCGACGCCGCGTTCGCGCAACGGTAGCGACGCCGCGTTCGCGTAGGGGTAGCCGAGCGAAGCGAGCCTGTGGCGTCATGCAGGGATGCGCCTGGGACGCAACCCTCCCCGGTGGTTGAGACTTGGCACTCTCGCTATTAGAGTGCTAGTTGTCTGTGGTATTCCGGCTCGGCCCCCGCGACGGCGAACCGGACGGCGGCAGACATGTACCAGTCCATCTTGAAGTAGCGAACCCCAGAAGGGGGAGGTCACACCGTGGCGAGCGTGAACATCCAGCCGCTCGAGGACAAGATCCTCGTCCAGGCCAACGAGGCCGAGACGACGACGGCTTCGGGCATCGTCATCCCCGACACCGCCAAGGAGAAGCCGCAGGAGGGCACCGTGCTGGCGGTCGGCCCAGGCCGAGTCGACGACAACGGGAACCGTATCCCGCTGGACGTGGCCGAGGGCGACGTCGTCATCTATTCGAAGTACGGCGGCACCGAGGTCAAGTACGCCGGCGAGGAGTACCTGATCCTGTCGGCGCGCGACGTCTTGGCCAAGGTCACCAAGTAACGAAGCCGTAGCCGGGCCGGTGGCCGACAGGTTCCGCCGCCGGCGAAGCGTGAACGCGCCCCGATTCCGCGTGCCGCGGACGGGGCGCGTTCGCCATCGGCCCCACGGCCACTTTCTAGCGCAGAAGGATCGGTAGACAACTATGGCGAAGCAGATCAGCTTCGATAGTTCGGCGCGCGCGGCATTGCAGCGGGGCGTCGACGCATTGGCGGACGCGGTCAAGGTCACCCTCGGGCCGCGCGGCCGATATGTAGTACTCGGCAAAAAATTCGGCGGGCCGACCGTCACCAACGACGGCGTGACGATCGCCCGCGACATCGACCTGGCCGACGCGCGCGAGAACCTCGGGGCGCAGTTGGCGAAGACCGCGGCGACCAAGACCAACGACGTGGCCGGCGACGGCACCACCACGGCCACGGTTCTGGCGCAGGCGCTGATCACCGAGGGCCTGCGCAACGTGGCCGCCGGCGCCGACCCGATGGCGTTGCGTGCCGGTCTCGCCGCGGCCGCCTCGGCGGTCGGCGACGCGCTGGCCGCCGCTGCCACCCCGGTCGCCGGGGACCACGATCGCATCAAGCAGGTCGCCTCGATCGCCTCCCGCGACGAGGAGATCGGCGCGCTCATCGGCGAGGCCGTCGAGAAGGTCGGCTCCGACGGCGTGGTCACGGTGGAGGAGTCCTCCGGGCTGAACACCGAACTCGAGTTCACCGAGGGCATGCAGTTCGACAAGGGCTTCATCTCCCCGTACTTCGTCACCGACGCCGAGGCCAGCGAGGCCGTGCTCGAGGACGCGGCAGTGCTGCTGGTGCGCGAGAAGGTTTCGGCGCTCAGCGACCTGCTGCCGCTGCTGGAGAAGGTCGTCGCCGACTCCAAGCCGCTTCTGATCATCGCCGAGGACGTCGAGGGTGAGGCGCTGGCGGCGCTCACCGTCAACGCCCTGCGCAAGACGATCAAGGTCGTGGCGGTGAAGTCGCCGTTCTTCGGTGATCGCCGCAAGGCCTTCATGCAGGACTTGGCGATCGTCACCGGTGGCGAGGTCGTGTCGGCCGAGGTCGGGCTGAAGCTCTCCGAGGTGGGCACCGAGGTGCTCGGCTCGGTCCGCCGCGTCGTGGTCACCAAGGACACCACCACGATCGTGGACGGCGGCGGCACCGCGGAGGCGATCAAGGACCGCGCCGAGCAGATCCGGCGCGACATCGAGAACACCACCTCCGACTGGGATCGCGAGAAGCTGCAGGAGCGGCTGGCCAAGCTGGCCGGCGGCGTCGCCGTCGTCAAGGTCGGCGCGGCCACCGAGACCGAGGTCAAGGAGCGCAAGCACCGCATCGAGGACGCCGTCGCCGCGACCAAGGCGGCCGTTGCCGAGGGGATCATCCCCGGTGGTGGCTCCGCGCTGGTGCACGCCGCCTCGGCGCTCGACGGCGATCTGGGCCTCACCGGCGACCAGGCGGTCGGCGTGGCGATCGTGCGCCGAGCCCTCACCGCGCCGGCGTACTGGATCGCCACGAACGCCGGCGCCGAGGGCGCCGTCATCGTGTCGAAGATCGCCGACGCGCCGGCCGGTCACGGCTTCAACGCGGCCACCGGTGAATTCGGCGACCTGGTGGCCGCCGGGGTCATCGACCCGGTGAAGGTGACCCGGTCGGCGGTGGAGAACGCGGCGTCCATCGCCGGGATGGTGCTCACCACCGAGACGACGGTGACGGACATCCCGGAGCCGGAGCCGGCCGCGCCCGCCAACGGGCACGGACATCACCACTGAGTTCGCACCTCCGCTTAGTTCGACCATCGGTTCGGCCCCCGCATCGCTCCGGCGGTGCGGGGGCCGAACCGTCCGGGCGCGGCGCTCGGGTCGCGTCGCACACGGCCGGTACAGTGGACACATTTCGGGCACCCGATCCGAACCAGAACGCCGACGGGGTAGCGAGCTGATCAGATGGCGCGAAAGCTGGCGTGGCTGTTCGTGGCGCTGATCGCCATTGCCGATCTGGTGCTGATCTCC
>JBIQMQ010000083.1:0-10482 GCA_044463185.1 Nakamurella lactea
CGTCTCGCGGGACAGCGGCCCCAGCGGGCCTGGGTCGTAGCCGGCGGCCAGCGCCGAGGCGATCGTCTGCTCGATGTCGACCGGGTGCACCAGCCAGGTCGCGATCTTCGGCGCGGTCAGCGTGTGAATCCCGAACGCGGTGGGCAGCGGAATATCGGGCCCCAGCGTGTCGGGGCCGATGATCTCCAGGTACGCCGTCTCGGTGAGCCGCACCAAGTAGTTCCGGGTGCCGCCCGGATGGCGACCACCCAGCTTCGGGTCGATGCCGGTGCGGTCCCGGAACTCGGCCACGAGCGTGTCGAGGTCCGGTCCGGCCAATACGACGTGGTCCAACAGGGGTTCGGTCATGTCGGGTTTCCGTTCTGCTGACAGTTGTTGGTATGACGTAGTTCTCGCCGGTCGGCGCACGACGCCGCGCGGACGGCCGTTACAGCGGCCGCCTCGCCGCCTCGACGAATGCGCGGATGACGTTCGGCGACGTGTCCGAGTGCACCGTGCAGCCCGGACCGAGGATGATGCGGTCTCCCGCTGCGTGCCGTGCCGCGAGCACCGCGTCGGTGACGGCACTGGGCGGCCAGTACATCGAATTCAGCTCGTCGAGACCGCCCATCGGGACGAGTCTTCCACCCGCCGCCACATCCTCGACGGTCGGTTTGGTCTGGTGGTGCGACCAACTGAGCACCTCCGCCGGGAACCCGTCGAACCATTCCGGGATCAGGTCGTACCCGTGCGCGTGCAGGATGCGGATGCGGCCCGCGGCGGCGGCCAAGACCTCCTTGTCGTACGGCGCCACCAACTCGGCGAACTGCTCCTCGGTGAAGTCGAGGTTCGTCGCGTCGCGGGTAGCGCCATTCACGGAGAAGAACACCGCGTCCGCGATGCCCTCGCTGGCGTGCACCGCGTCGACGAGCCGGTCGGTAACCTGCCGCAGCACCCGGTGTGTCAGCTCGGGATTCGCTTTCATCAGCGGCGCCGCGGACTCGCCCAACGTTCGCACGACGGTCTGGAACGGCGAGAACGCGGTGTCGACGATCGCGGCCTCCGGTGCTGCCGCACGGATGCGCCGCAGCACCTCCGTCTGCTTCTCGATGTTGTGGTACTTCAACCCCGGGTCGCCGACCGCCAGCAGGTCGTCCGGGCGGCGCGCCTCGGTGATGCCGTCCACCGTGGGGAAGCGGAAGTCGTTCATCACCTTGAGGTAGTCGAAGTCGTAGTCCCGGAACTGTCGCACGTGCACGTCGGCGACCAGCTCCGGGGCCCACAGCGCGCTGCCGAAGTGGACCCACGCCCCCACCGGCGGGCGGTCGACCGCCTCCCCTCGGGCCGCCCCGATGAAGCGTTCGGCCTTGCTCGTCATGCGTCGACTCCTCCCAGGTACGCGGACTGGATCCGCGGATCGCTCGCCAGCTCGTCGGAACTTCCATGGACGACGACCCGGCCGCCCTGCAATACGTACGCCCTGTCGGACAGCGCCAGTGACTGGTTGGCGCTCTGTTCGACGATGAGCATCGTGGTGCCGGCGTCCTTCCAGGTGCGCAGCACCGAGTACACGACGTCGACGTACGCGGGCGACAGGCCCATCGACGGTTCGTCGATCACGATCAGCCGGGGCCGCTGGATCAGCGCGCGCGCCATCGCCACCATCTGCTGCTCGCCGCCGGACAGGGTGCCTGCGACCTGGTGCAGCCTTTCCCGAACGACGGGGAACTGCTCGATCGCCTCGTCGAGCCTGCGTCGCGCCTCGCGCCGACCGGTGCCGCGCCGCTGCGCGTACAGGCCCATCAGGACGTTCTCCTCGACCGTCATCTCGGGGAACAGCCGCCGCGACTCGGGGATCGACGCCACGCCCCGCGCGATCACGTCCGGCGTTGCGACGTGGTCGAGGTCCTGCCCGTCAAGCCGGACCCGTCCGCTGCGGGGTTTCACCTGCTGCAGCACCGTTTTGATGGTGGTCGACTTGCCCGAGGCATTGCCGCCCAGAACGGCGACCACCTCGCCGCGATCCACTTCGATGGACACCTCGTGCAGGGCCTGCACCGGCCCGTAGAAGACGTCGACGGCGTCCAGTTCAAGCAGCATGGTGCGCCCCCGATCCCAGGTACGCCTCGATGACGGCAGGATCGCTGAGCGCCTCGTCCGGCGTGCCGTCGCAGATCACACGGCCGGCGTCCATCACGACGACGCGCTGCGCGAGGCGCCGGACCACGTCCATCTTGTGCTCGACGAAAATGATCGTCAGGTCCGGGTTGTCGTCCTTCACCGACGCGAGAAGCGTTGCGAGTTCTGCGGTCTCGGTCGGGTTCATGCCGGCCGTCGGCTCGTCGAGCATCAGCACGCGAGGCCTGCTCGCCAGGACGCGCGCGATCTCCACCCGTCGCCGATTCGCGTACGACAGGCTGTAGGTGAAATCGTCCAGGCGTCCACGCAGCCGGTCGCCGAACAGGTCGATCACCTCCAGCGCCCGGGCGCGGGCGCGTTCCTCGCGGGCGCGGGCGGACGGCAGCCGGAAAACGGAGCCGCCGATATCCCGCAGCGCCGTCGTCCAGGATCCGGCGCGGGAGCGGTACAGGTCGCCGTGGTAGGCGCCCATCATCACGCTGTCCAACACGGTCAGGCCCGGGAATGTGCGCGCGGTTTGGAACGTGCGCGCCACCCCTTGGGCGAACAGCGCGGCAGGGGACCGGCCGGTGACGTCGGCGTCCCCGAGCCGGATGCGTCCGGAGTCCGGCTTGATGACGCCGGACAGCAGTTGCACCAGCGTGGACTTGCCTGCGCCGTTCGGGCCGACGACCGCCGTGACCCGTCCGGGTTCGAACGCGAGACTCAGGTCGTCGCAGGCGTGCACGCCGCCGTAGTTCTTGCGCAGGTGCAGGGTGGAGATCATGGCCGCGCCGCCTCGGATGCGGGGATGACGGAATCCTGCGGCAGCGCAGTCGCGCGCGGCCCTGTCGATTCCTGCGCGTGCGCAGTTCGGCGCGACCCCGCGGATCCCGGCACGGACGCTGTTCGGCGCGACCCCGCGGATTCCTGCGCGTGCGCAGTTCGGCGCGACTCCGCGGATCCCGGCCCGGACGCAGACCCTCGCGGCGACCGGCGCCAGCCGCGAAGCGACGTGATCCCGGACGGCAGGTATTTGATGATCAGGATGAGGATCACCGCATACACCACGTCGCGGTATTCCGAGTACTCCCGCAGAAGCTCGGGCAGCGCGATCAGCACGATGGAGCCCGCGACTGCCCCCAGCGGCGAGACCACCCCGCCGACCAGCACCATCGTCAGCATCAGGAATGACGTGAGGATCAGGAACGAATCCGGGCTGACGTAGGACTGTTGGTAGGCGAACATCATGCCGGCCAAGCCCGTGACGACGCTGCTGGCGACGAACGCCACGATCACGTGCGGCGACACGACGACACCGGAGGCTTCCGCCGCCAACCGGTCCTCGCGGATCGCGAAGAGGTTGCGGGCGAGCTGGCCGCGGGAGAGCAGGTGCACCACCCCTAAACCGACGATCAGCACGAGGAAGGCGACGGCCGTCATGCTGCCGGGGAAGCTCAGACTTCCGCCGCCCAGCACGGCGAAGGTGGGTTCCGGGATGCCGCCAATCCCCAACGGGCCGCGCGTCACCGGCATCCAGTTGAGCATCACCAAATAGCCGATCTGGCCGAGCGCGAGGGTGGCCAGCGCCATGACGTGGCCGGACAGGCGCAGCAGCGGCAGCACGAACAGCAGGCCCGACAGCACGCTCAGAACGATCACCGCAACGAGCACCGCTTCGATCGGCCATCCGAGTTCCGTGGTGATTCGGGCGCAGGCGTAGGCCCCGATCCCCATCAGCGCGCCGTGGCCGATCGACACGAACCCGACCATCCCGGTCAGCACCATCATGCCGAGGGCGGCCGTAGCGAAAATGGCGCCCTGGGCGAACACCCCCGACCAATAGCTGCCCAGCAGCACTGTGCCGACCAGGCCGATCGCGGCGGTGATGGCAACGGTCCAGCGCATGGGAATGCGCCGCGAGCCCATGACCGTGACCGGGTATCCGGCGTCGTCGGCGAGCGGCGAGGTGGTGGGCAGCGCCCCGGCGCCGCGGGAGCCGCCGAGCCCGAGCAGCGCCCGGGAGCCGAACACGCCTTGCGGCCGCAGGATCAGGATCACCAGCAGCAGTGCGAACGCCACCAGGTCGCGGTACTCCGAGCCCAGGTAGGCGCCGGACAGCGATTCGAAGACGCCGATCACCAGTCCGCCCGCGACTCCGCCGGGCAGGCTGGCCACACCGCCGACCACCGCCGCGGCGAAACCCTTCAGCCCGAACGGCAGACCGATCGACGGGTCGATCTGGCGGAAGTACATGCCGATGAGCAGCCCGCCGAGTGCCCCCAAGAATCCGGACGCTGCGAACACGATCAACTTCGCCCGGCCGGTGCGCACCCCGACCTGCTGTGCCGCCCCGGAGTCCTGGGCGGCCGCTCGTACCGCGCGGCCGATCCAGGTTCGTTTCAGCAGCACCGCGAAGAGTGCCATGAAGACCACCGTGGTGCCGAGCACGATCACGTCGGTCGCCCCGATGAACATCGAACCCAGCTGCACGTTGGCGTCGGCGACCGGGTTGGGGAACGGCACCGGGTTCGGGCTGAACACCAACCGGACCAACTGGTCGATGGCGAATGCCAGCGCGAGAGTGCTGAGCAGCGGGGCGATCTCGGCGGCCCGTCCCAGCCATTCGACGGCGATGAGGTCGATGATCAGCGCGATCACCACGGACCCGGCGACCGCGACGACGAACGCCACCGCCAGCGGCAGTCCCCACTGCGTGCCCGCCCACACGAGGTAGGCGCCGGCCATGACCTGGGATCCTTGGGCGAAGTTGACAATCTTGGCCACGCCGAACACCAGCACGAAGCCCAACGCCACGAGAGCGTAGACGCTCCCGATCGCGAGGCCGTTCACCACCTGCGCGATGAATTCCGACACTGTGAGTCCCTACTTCTTTCTCGCCCCGTCGGCGCCCGACGCGAGCCCTGTGGCGCCGGCCGAGAACCCCGTGGCGCTCGACGGCACCCCCGTGGCGCCGGCCGAGTACCCCGTGGCACCCGACGGCATTCCCGCGGCGCTCGACGCGAGCCTTGCGGCGCTCGCCGAGAACGGGGGCTCGCTGAGAACCCTGCGGCGCTCGCCGCCGGCCGGAACGCCCGGCCGGCGGCATCGCGCTACTACGACTCAGCCGGGACGAACTTCCCGTCATGAATCTCCAGCCAGGTCTGCGTCTTGGTGACGTTGCCCTCGGAGTCGTACTTCGTCTCGCCCGTCACACCCTCGATCTTGACCTTGTAGATCGCATCGCCCAGCGCGGTGCGGCCCGCGGCGCCCACCTGGTCGATCGAATCCAGCGCAGCGCCCAGCACGGCAAGGGAATCGAACCCGATCGCGCCGAACGCGTTCGGCTCATGGCCGGCCAGCTTCGTGTACTCCTCGACGAACGTGCGGACCTTCGGATCCTGCGACTCCGCGTAGAACGTGGTCGGAAGCCTCCACCCCTCGACGGCGCTGGCGCCGGCCAGGTCGATCAGATCCTGCGAGTAGAGCGGCGACGACGACACCACGAGCGGCTTCCACGCGGACGCCTGCATCTGCTGCGCGAGAACCGACGCATCCGAATAGTGCAGCGCGAGGTAGAGGGTGTCCACGCCCTTGTTCTTCAGCGAGGTGACGATGGTCCGGAAGTCCTTGGTCTCCGGCGGAACGGCCTGGGAGTCGATGATGGTGCCACCGTTCGCCTCGAAGCCCTCACGGAACGCTGCTTCCGCCACCTGGCCCCAGTCGTCCTGCCGGTACAGGATCGCGGCGGACGTCTTACCGAAGACCTTGACGGTGTGCTCGGCCGTGTCCTTGGCTTCGATGTCCTGCATCAGCACACCGCGGAACGCGTACTGCGACATCGTGGTGAACTTCGGGTGCGAGGAGGTCGGCGCGAGCTGCGGGATGCCGGCCTGCTCGAAGACCGGCGCCGCAGCCATCGCGGCGGTGCTGGTGAAACTGCCGATGGCGCCGATGATGTCGTCATCCTCGGCGAATTCGCGGGCGATGTTGGTGGCCGTCTTCGGCTCGCCGCGATCGTCCCGGATCTCGAGTTCGATGGTGAACTTGTGATCGGCCTGGTTGTACTGGTCCGTGGCCAGTTGCAACCCGTCCTTGATCTGCTTGCCATTCTCGGCGTTCTCCCCGGTGAGCGGGAGGAAGACGCCGAACTTGGCGACTTGGGCCGCGTCGCCGCTCCCGCCGTCGGCCGCACCGGCGGCGGACCCGGAGGCGGATGCAGCGTCGGAGCCGGTGCCGCCCTCCGCACTAGCGCACGCGGCGCTCGCGACCAGGCCGGCCGTGGCGAGAAGTGCGATCGAGGTTCTCAGGAGCCTCATGTCCTTGTGCCTTTCGTCATGCGGGAATATCCCGCTGTGTTCATCACCGAGTTTTCGGGCATGCGTTTTCGGGCGCATTGAACGCGCCAGATGAAATGTCTGAAGGGGATTTCTCGGCCTTTTCAGCAAATCCTTCGACGCCCGCCGCGAAATGGCGAACAGGCCGATCGGAAATGGTGGCCGAATGGCGCACACTCGCCCGGGATATGGGCGGAGCTGCCGGAGTCACTCGCCTGACGGAGCACCGTGCAGGCGGGGCATCGGCTGTGTCGAGGCTTTATTCTGCGGCGACGGGCTCACGCCGGAGGGCCGGCGACGGTGTGCGCGGCACTACCGTGTGCAACAACAGCCCGAGCTGGTGACGCGCATGAAATCGACATGGCGTCTCGCGGTCAGCAGCACGGTGTATAGCACCGCAACAGTATGGCATATGTGATCGCACGGAGATACCGCCCGTGAACGACGTCACGTTTATCAGGTGGTACGTCACAAACGGAAATGACGCCGCAGCGGGCGGTTCCCCGACGATCACACCCGCGCGTTGATCGACTGATACCCCGAGTCCTCGCGCGTGCCGCCCATGCCATCGCCGTACTCGGCGTAGTCGCTGATCCACTCCACCGACCGGATGTACTTCACCATCTTGTAGCCGACGATCGATTCGATGCGCAGGCGAAGCGGGGCGCCGAACGTCCAAGGCAGCGGCTTGCCGTTCATCTGCCACGCGAAGATCGACTCGTCCTCGTAGCAATGCTCGATCGGGATCGCCGAATAGAACGGCTCGAGCGGGCGCCCGTCCGACATGTGCTGCGCGTTGCCGAACGAGGTGACGAGCAGGTATTTGGCATCCTCCGGCGGCGGCCCGGCCAGCGCCATCACGTCCATCACCTTGGGGCCGGCCCACTTGGCGATGCCGGTCCAGCCCTGCATGCAGGCGTGGATGGAGATCTGTTCCTGCTGCGGCAGAGCCTTGATCTGGTCGAACGTGACCAAGGTCGGGTTGTCCGGCGACCCGATCTGTAGGACGTAGTCGGCGAAGTCGTTCTCGGCCAGCCGCGTCCACTCCGGCGACTCCTCCGGCGTCGGATGCCGGCCGTTGGTCCAGTGGTAGGGCGAGATGTCCTTCTCCGTATAGGCTTTCGATCGACGGGCGCGCGGCTTCATCCGGTTCAGAGTCATCGCACGAACCGGTTCGAGCGCCGCGTCGAGCATTTTCTGGCTGCCGCGCAGATGACGCCGCGAGACATAGCTGATGGCCAACCAGGCCAACACCACCAGCAGGATCGTGGTCAGCAGAATGGTGATCGCCTGCCCGACCCGCGCCGGGTCGTAGGAGCCGAAGACCATATTGGTCGCGTTGTGGTCGACGTGGGTCAGGAACACCAGCGCGACGTGGCCGACGATGAAGAACGTCAGGAAGACCATCCCCAGGAAGTGGATGGACCGAGCCGCCTGGCGGCCGCCGAAGAGCTTCGGCAGCCAGGGGAACCGGCCGATCACCGCCGGCGACATACACGGCCCGGTGGCCATCATCAGCGGGGCGACGATGAACACGACCGCGAAGTAGGTGAGCTGCTGCAGGCCGTCGTAGGGCGTGAAGTGCTCGATGGACGGAACGCCGAACCCGACATAGATCTTCAGCGATTCCCAGGCCTCCCCGAAGATGTCCCACGAGGTCGGCACGATTCGCCGCCAGGCCCCGGTGGCGAACAGCAACGTCACGTAGACGGCGCCGTTGAGCACCCACAGCACGGTGGCGAGCCCGTGCCAATGCCTACCGAGCCCCGCATTCACGCCGCCGGGCAGCGTGAGCCAGCTCGGCGGATTCAGCTCGTCGTCGTGCGCGGTGTAGGCGCCCTCCTCCGGCGGGACGACGCGCTTGGTGAACTTGATCCATTCGGTGCCGGGGCCGCAGTCGTTGCGCCAGTAGAAGCGCGGATGGGTCGCGATGATCTGCCAGCCGGACCGGAGGAGCAGCCCGATGAGGAAGAAGTTGATCAGATGCGTGGCCCGGAGCCACAGCGGGAAGTCGCTCATCGCTGGATCCTTCCGATTCGGCGCCGACGAGTACTACGTCCTGTCGAATTTTACCGCTTGTAAAATTCGGGCGCGAATCGGGGAGTCCCCCTGTTAGGTAACACACACTGCTGGAAGGGGCGGCCGGGTCAGCCTCCAGACTGCGATCGTCTGTCCGTCCGCGGCTGGCCGGTGAAGAGCGGATCAGCCTCCGATCTGCGACATGGTGACGCCGGAGACGTTTCTCGACCCGTCCAGGTAGCCGTCGGGGCGCGTGAAGATGTCCGGCACGGCGCGGTCCTGGCCCGCCTTCTTGCTGCGCACCGCCGCGCGGAACACCTCCGCCAGTTCGGCGTCCGTCGACCCCTCGCGCCGCCGCATCAGGTTCCGCAGGGAGTACGGCAACTCCTTCTCGGAGAACAGGCAGCGCATCACGAACCCGTCGGCGGTCACCCGAAGCCGGTTGCAGTTGGCGCAGAACGGGTTGGTCATGGTGGGTATGACGCCGATCTCGCCGAGTCCGTCGGCGAACCGCCACCGCGACGCCGGGGCATGATCGCCCTGCCGGGTCGCGATCTCGAGCGGCCACTGCTGTCGGATGGCGGCCAGCACGTCCTGCGAGTCGACCACCTTCTCTGGAGTCCAGTTCGCTTGTTTCTCGCCGGTCTCCCCGAGCGGCATGAACTCGATGAAGCGCACCACGATCGGAGCGCCCGCCGCGGCACTGTCTCGGGCCAGTCGCGCGAAATCGACTATCTCGTCGTCGTTCTCGCCGGCGATGAGCACGACGTTCATCTTGATGGGCGTGAAACCGGCGCGCTGTGCCGCGCGGATGCCGTCCCACACGGCGCTCAGGTCGCCGCGGCGTCGGATGCGGGCGAACCGCTCCGGATCGAGCGAGTCGCACGAGACGTTCAGGCGGTGCAGCCCGGCGTCGCGCAGGGCCTGGGCGAGCGTCACGCCGCCGTGATCCCGGGTGAGCAGGGACCCGTTGGTCGTCATGGACAAATCCGAAAAGCCCAGCACGGCAAGCTGCCTCACCACGTCCACGGCATCCTTGCGCATCAGCGGCTCACCGCCGGTCAGCCGCAGCGACACGATGCCCAGGTCCCGCGCGATCCGGGCGATGCGGATGAGCTCCGGCGTGCTGAGCTCCAGGCGCATCGGCTCGAAGCGCTGGTCCTCCTTCATGCAGTAGAAGCACCGGAAGTTGCAGTGGTCGGTGAGCGAGAGACGCATATCCGTGTGGTCGCGGCCGAACGTGTCGCTAAGAGGCATCACGGTTTCCGAGCGTAGCCACCTCGCGGCCGGCTGCACCTAATTTTCACGTTTTTCACGTATGACGCTGCTCTCGGACTGCGCGCAGAATGAGGACGGACGGGGATCGACGAAAGGCTCGACATGACTCACGCAGCGGCACCGTCAGCACCCACGCAGCTCCAGCGGATCCGCACTGCGGTGGCGTCGGCGGTCGCGATCGGTCCCGGGTTCCTGCGTGGCGACGTGGACGCCGACACCATGGCCACCACCATGCTCGACGCCGTGCGGACGTACGTCGCGGCGGAGCAGGCGGACGGGCGGGACGGCACACCCGTCGACGCGGCATCCGCCGAGCTCTATCCCGTACTGCAGGAGCTGACGGCCTGCGGCGGGGGCTATCTCGCAGGTCGGTGCGACGCAGACTGTGTGGCACGCACCATGACGCAGCTCGTCGGCGAGTTCGCCGACTTCGCCGCCGAATCCGCCGAATCCGGCGAGACGGCGTAGCGCGGGGCTTCCGCCGCGCACCCCCGGGGGCGGTTCCGCCGCGGACGGCGAACGCCGACTCACCCGCGAAACGCTGGCAGCTCAGCCGCCGCGACTCAGCCGCCTCACGCTAGGAGGCTCGACCGCGGACGCTGCAGCCGGCTCAGCCGCCTAACGCTGGAAGGCTCAGCCGCGTAACGCTCGCAGGCTCAGTCGTCGAGCGCGGCTGCGGCGGCCCGGGCGGCCACTGGCAGGGCGCGTTCGATGCGGCTCAGCGACTCGTCGTCGTGCGCGCCGGAGACGA
>JBIQMQ010000084.1:0-7247 GCA_044463185.1 Nakamurella lactea
CGGAAGATGATCTGCCGCTCCGGCTCGCAGATCCGCTCCAGGATCGCCCGGTCCGCGTACTTCGGGTGACGCTGCACCACGGGATTGAGCGACTCCAGCACCTCGTGCACCGCCTGGTGGAACTCGGCCTCACCGCCGTTGCGGGACAGGACGACGTCGTAGGCGGACTGCAACGCGGGGTGGAGTTCGGTCATGGGGAGGAGTTTACCGTGGCACGGAACCGGTTCAGATTGTCTGACCAGCGATATCGGACACGCAGGGGGCGAAGCGGAGATCTGCCGACGTTCCGCGCGCACACGGGTGAATCTTTCGTGACGCTGCCCGGCTGCCGCGAAAACTTCCGGCCGCGACGGGGTGGGTGTGAGAAGGAAGTCGTCCGCGGGCGGCCGCTGTCAGGCCGCTTCCGGACGCCGTCCGATCGCCTGCCACGGCCGGGATGGCGGCCCGCCGTCGCCGAGAACGCGTTCGACCGGCACCTATCCTGGACGGAGTCATGACTGAACTCGACCGCACGGCAGCCGACCGGTCCGCGCCCGCCGTCGGCGCCGGCTCCGGCCGCACCGCGGGCGCCGGCTCAACCGCCAACTCCGGCCCCGCCGCACGCATTGCGGGGGTGGGGGCGTCCGCCGACAGCACCCCCGAACCGGCGGCGGCCACCGAGACCGGACCCGCCGAACTCGCCGCCCGCATCGGCGAGTTGGCGCTGGACGACGCGCACCGGCTCCGCCGGCGCCTGTCGAAGGTCCGCCGCCTGAAAGGTGCCACCCGCCGCCGGGAACTGGCGGCGCTCGCCCAGCGCATCGAACGAGCCGAACACCGCATCGAGGCCCGCCGGGACGCGGTGCCGCAGATCACCTTCCCCCGGGAACTACCCGTCTCGGCGCGAGTCGACGAACTGGCCGCGGCCATCCGGGATCACCAGGTCGTCGTGGTCGCCGGCGAAACCGGTAGCGGCAAATCGACCCAGCTCCCCAAGATCTGCCTGCAGCTCGGGCGCGGGATCAAAGGCCTCATCGGCCACACCCAGCCGCGCCGCATCGCCGCGCGCACGCTCGCCGAGCGGATCGCCGAGGAGACCGAGACGATCGTCGGCGGGGCCATCGGCTACACCATCCGCTTCGGTGACCACACCGGCCCGCGCACGCTGGTCAAGCTGATGACGGACGGCATCCTGCTCGCCGAGATCGCCTCCGATCCCGACCTCAACCGCTACGACACGATCATCCTGGACGAGGCCCACGAACGCAGCCTGAACATCGACTTCCTGCTCGGCTATCTGACCCGGTTGCTGCCGCGCCGCCCCGACCTGAAACTCATCATCACTTCGGCCACCATCGACCCGGAGAAGTTCTCGGCGCACTTCGGCGGCGCGCCCATCGTCGAGGTGTCCGGCCGCACCTACCCGGTCGAGATTCGTTATCGCCCTTACGGTGTGGACGACGAGGACTTAGACGACGGTGGCGACCTCCTGCCGGATGAGGACGACGAGCATGACGCCGCCCCCGCGCTCCGCGCGAACGGCCGGTCCCAGGCGCGCCCGATCGGCGGCAAGCCCAATCGGGAGGGCACTATCGACCAGCCGACCGCCATCGTGCGCGCGGTCGACGAGCTCCTGCCGGAGGGCATGGGCGACATCCTGGTCTTCCTCTCCGGCGAGCGCGAGATCACCGACACCGCGGACGCGCTTCGGGCGCACCTCAAAAAGCGCGGCGGACTGTCCGCCGCCATCGAAGTCCTGCCGTTGTACGGCAGGCTGTCCATGGCCGATCAGCACCGGGTGTTCGCGCCGAGCGGCCGGCGCCGGATCGTCCTCGCCACCAATGTCGCGGAGACCTCGCTCACCGTGCCGGGCATCCGCTACGTGATCGACCCTGGCATGGCGCGCATCTCGCGGTACTCGTCGCGCACCAAGGTGCAGCGGCTGCCGATCGAGAAGATCTCGCGGGCCTCCGCCGGGCAGCGTGCCGGGCGCTGCGGCCGCGTGGCCAACGGCATCTGCATCCGGCTGTATTCCGAACAGGACTTCCAGGCGAGGCCGGAATTCACCGACCCGGAGATCACCCGGACCTCGCTGGCGTCGGTGATCCTGCAGATGGCGGCGCTCGGGCTCGGCGAGGTGGAGAACTTCCCATTCCTGGATCCGCCGGAGGCCAAGCAGATCACCGACGGCCTGACGGTGCTGACGGAACTCGGCGCGCTGGAACGTCGCGGCACCGCCGAATCGGGGCGCCGCACGGTGCGCCTCACCGAGATCGGCCGGAAGCTCGCCCAGCTCCCCGTCGATCCGCGGCTGGCCCGCATCCTAGTCGAGGCGGACCGGCGGCGGTGTCTCGCCGAGATCCTCGTCATCGTGTCGGCGTTGGCCATCCGCGATGCGCGGGAATACCCGCTGGAGGATCGGGACGCCGCCGTGGCGATGCATTCCCGGTTCCTGGACCCGACCTCCGACTTCGTGGCGTTCGTCAGCTTGTGGCATTACCTCAAGAGGCAGTCGAAGGCGCTGTCCGGCAACGGGTTCCGCAAGATGTGCAAGGCCGAGTACCTGCACTACCTTCGCATCCGGGAGTGGCAGGACCTGCACGCGCAGCTCACCTCGGCGGCCGGTTCGCTCGGCATGGCCATCGACGCGTCGGTGGCGCTCGGGCCGGCGGTTCAAGGCAGCGGGGGGCGGACGGAGACCACGTCGACGCAGAAAGATGGCGCCGCGCCGACCGGGCCGGTCCGCGGCTCCGAGGCGATCTCCGTGGACCAGGAGGCCATCCATACCGCGCTGGCCGCCGGGCTGCTCTCCCACATCGGCGCCCGGATCGAGCACGACGGCAAACGCACCGCGGGGGCGGATCGAAAACGTAAGCCGCTCAAGGAATATCAAGGCACGCGCGGCACCACGTTCGCGCTCTGGCCGGGCTCCGTGCTGTCCAAGCCGGGCGCACCCATGGTGCTCGCCGCCGAACTGGTCGAGACGTCCCGGCTCTGGGCGCGGACCGTGGCCGCCGTCAAGCCGGAGTGGATCGAAACGGTCGGTGGGGATCTGCTCAAGCGCAGCTACACGGAGCCGCATTGGAGCGGCAAGCGGCAGGCCGTGATGGCCTACGAGAAGGTGATGCTGCTGGGTGTGACTCTTGTTGCCGGGCGCGCCGTCTCGTACGACACCATCGATCCCGAGCAGTCTCGCGAACTGATGATCCGGCACGGCCTGGTGGCCGGCGAGATGACGCTGCCGCTGCCGTTCCTGGACGCGAACATGGCGGCGCTGGACGAGGTCGCCGAATCGGAGCGGCGGGCCCGGCGGCGGGATATCGTCATCGACGACGACACGCTGTTCGAGCTCTACGACCGCGCCATCCCCGCCGACGTCACCTCCGGCCGCCGGCTGGAAGCATGGTGGCGCAAGGCTTCTCGGACCGACCCGTCGCTGCTGCGGTTCACGCCGGACATGCTGGTCGCTGCGGGCGCGCACCTCGCCAGGCGGGAGGAGTACCCAGACCAGTTGACGGCAGGGGAAACGACCCTCGACCTGGACTACGTCTTCGAGCCGGGCGCAGCCGAGGACGGCGTCACCGCAACCATCCCGTTGGCGGCGCTGGCGTCGATCGACCCGTCGTCGCTGCCCGCGCAGGTGCCGGGCCTGCGCCGGGAGCTCGCGCTGGCGCTGATCAAGTCGCTGCCGAAGCAGCTCCGCCGGGCGTTCGTGCCCGCGCCGGATTTCGCGGACGCCGCGCTGGCCCGGATCGGTGCCGACGTGGGCGCCTTGCCCGATCGGCTAGCGGAGGCGCTCACCGCGTTGACCGGGGTCGTGGTCGCGGCGGGGGACTTCGACTACGCCAAGGTGCCCGACCATCTGCGCATGCGCTTCACCGTGGTGGACGACCAGGGCCGGACGGTCGCGGCGGGGGACGATCTGCCGGCCATCCAACGCACACTGGCGCCGGACACGCGCCGCGCCGTGGCGAAGGTGTCGTCCACGCTGGAACGCACCGGCCTGACGGCGTTCCCGCCCGAGGGGCTGGCGCGGCAGACCAGCGGAACGGCGGGCGGCGCGCACGTCACCGGCTACCCGGCGCTGGTCGACGCCGGCGACACGGTGTCGGTGAGGGTGTTCACCGACGAGGCCGACCAGGCCAGGTCGATGCGATCCGGCACCCGGCGGCTGCTGGCCCTGGCCCTGAAGGACCGGATCGCGGCCCTCGCCGGCAAGGTCCGACACTGGGCAGCCCCGCGCGGTCCGTCGGCGCCGGGCAGCAGGCCCGAGCTCGCTCCCCGAGATCTATTGGTGCTCTCCACCGCGCCGCACGGCAGCCTGCCCGCCGTGGTGGCGGATGCGGCGGACGCGGCGATCGATGCGCTGCTGGAGTGGGCCGGCGGCCCGGTGTGGGATGCCGAGTCGTTCGGGGCGCTCACCGCACGGATTTCGGCGCACCTGGACCGGGCCGTCGCCGACATCCTGGCCGCCACGGCGGTCGTGCTGAAAGCCGGGGCGGAGGCGGACACGGCGATCGCCGCCGTCGCGGACGCCGCCCCGGAGCTGGCGGCGGAGCTGCGAACCGAACGCGACCGTTACCTCTCGCCCGGCTTCATCACGGCGGTCACCGCGCGGCACCTGCCAGATGTCGCCCGCTATCTCCAGGCGTTGGCGACCCGGGCCGAACGGGCCCGGGACCGCCCGGACCGCGACCGGGAGCGCAGCGACGAGATCGCAGGACTGCAGCGGCTTTTGGACGACAGGGAAGCGAGGCTCCGCCCGGAGCGGCTGGCGGACTCGGACGTCGCGTCGGCGCGCCGCCTGATCGCGGAGTACCGCATCGCCTTGTTCGCGCAGCCGATGAAGACGGCCGTCCCGGTCTCCGCGAAACGGATCCGGGCCGCGGTCGCCGCGTTGCCCGATTGACGGCGGCTAGTCGGCGTTGTCGCCGGCGAGCTTGTCGACGATCCCGCTCAGCGCGTCGCCGACCTTGTCCACGGTTTCGTCGTGACCGATCTTGTCGGCCACGAAATCGCCAGCCTTGTCGATCCCGCCCTTGATCGTGTCGGCATGCTCACCGACGAAATCCTGGGCCTTGTCCTTCAACTCGTCGAAGTCGACCATGATTGCCCCCAAGGTGAGGCGGATAGGGATGCTCAGCCTACCCGCTCGCTGAGGCCCTCGGCGCGAACGAACAACCCGTCGGCGTCGACCACCACGGTCCGCTCCCGGTTCCGGCCGGAGTAGAGGATCATCGCCCCGTCGTCCGATACGGATTCCGTGCGCCCGTGGTGCACCTGCGGCGTCACGGTGAGGTCTGGCAAGCTGATGGACGCCACCGTGATCTCGGCCTGCGCGCCAACCGTGCGGTGCATGGCGAGGCGGCGGACCGGCAGCGAGACCGAGAACGCCGAGTCGGCGATGAACGCGTCCACAGCCTCGGACAGGGCCGGCAGCGGCGACGATCCCGCTACCGATTCGACGATCCACGGGCCGCCCTGGCTGCGGGTCAGCGACAGTGAGCGCTCTCCGGACACATCGTCACAGCGCACGGTGATGCGCCGGGTGCGACCCTCGGCGTCCACGACGACGGAGTACGAGGCGCCGTAGGCCGGCTCCTGCGTGGAGACGATGTAGCCGGTGGCGCGCAACGCCAGACCCGAGACGGCGACCCGGACCGACTCCACTTTCCGCGCGTCCGGCCAGCTGAAACTGATCATCTTTGCGATACTCGGTTCAGTCACGTGGGCTACGGTATCGCGAAACCAGCGCCCGTAGGACATCGTTCATGGGAGCATGGGCGCTGTGACAGACAGCGAGGCCCCCGCGCGACCCTCCGGTTCGGATTCCCCCGCGGGTATGACGCCGCCCTCGGCCCCGCCTCCTCCCGCCATTGACGGCCCGGTGCGCTTCGGCGGACTGCTGACGGGCGCGGGCGCGTTCGCGGCGTTGGTGATGGCCGCAGCGCTCGTCGCGGTGGTGGTCGGCGCTGCGGTGACCGATACCCCCGCGATCCCTGGATTCACCTCGGGCCCGGTCGTGCGCCTGGGCATTCCCGTGGCGCGACTGCTGCTCGACGTGGGCGCCGCCGCGGCCGTCGGGCTGGCGTTGCTGGCGAAATTCATGGGATTCGACCACCCGGAGCGCACCGAACCGGTGATGGCCCCCGCTCGACGCTGGGCCGTGTGGGCTTCGGCGCTGTGGGTGGCGGCGGCGCTGGTGTCGATCGTGCTGCTCACCGCGGAACTGGCTCCCGGCCAGTGGCTGACCCCGGCGGCCGTGTGGCGGTACGTCACGTCGATCGCCGCGGGCAAGGGGCTGCTGCTGTCGGCGGCCTGCGGAGCGATCTCCTGGTGGCTCTGCCGGCTGACGCTGCGGCACGGGGAGAAGGTGCCGGCCGAGTTGCGGGCCGGCGTGGCACTGTTCGGGCTGCTCCCGTTGCCGCTGACCGGCCACGCCTCGAACTGGTACTACCACGACCTGTCCATGGTGTCGATGGAACTGCACGTCACGGGATCGTCCGCCTGGGCCGGCGGCCTGGTGGTGCTGGTGGTGGTTCTGGCCCGGCACCGCGATCTGCTGGCCGTCGCGCTGCCGAGGTTCTCGAAGCTGGCCACCTGGTGCGTCTTCGTGGTGGGCATCTCCGGCGTCGCCAACGGCCTGTTGGAGCTGTATCTGTCGCCGATCACGACGCTGCCCTCGTCGCTGTGGGAGACGCGGTACGGCGTGCTGCTGGTCGCCAAGGCGGTGTGCCTCGCGGCGGTGGCCCTGATCGCGATTCACGTGCGCCGCAAGATCCTGCCCGGTGTGACGGCCGGCCGCCGGACGGCGTTCGCCGCCTGGTGCGGCTGGGAAGTCGTCGTGCTGTCGGTGGCGTTCGCCGTCGCGGTGGTGTTGACGCGCGCCGAGGTAGTGCCCTTCTAGCCCGTTAGGTCGAAAAAGCGGCGCTCGATTCCGACCAGGTCTCGGCCAACTGGGAAAACGAGTGTCATTTCTGAATCTTGCGTCACTTTCTCGACCACATCATCGGTACCGATCGATGGCGCGGCGCATCATCCCCACGAAGAGGTCGGGCTCGTCGTGGACCATGTTCCAGGTGAAGTGCAATACGTCTCGACCGGCCAGCAGCAAGTAATTGCCTCGCTGCCGATCCGACTCGAATAGGGCCGGCTGGAGGTGTAGCTTGCCGTCGAATTCGGCCGAGACCGGGCAATCGTCCATGGCGATGTCCTGGAAGAACGTGTGACCATCGACAGTGATCGGGACGTTCGCAGTCCAGCGCGTG
>JBIQMQ010000084.1:7347-10295 GCA_044463185.1 Nakamurella lactea
CCGCCCAGGTGCCCATCAGCAGCAGCCCCGCCCACCAGGCGGATCCCCAGTCGACCGGCGGTGCGGTGAGCGCGGATCCGGCGTCATACGTCTCGCGCATGCCCTCGATGGTCAGCGTGGACAGAGCGACCGGAGTCCGCTCGGCCACCGTCTGCAGCAGCAACGACCCATATCCGGCGGCGGTCACGACGATCCCTCCGATCACCGCCCGGACATGGGGGTGCGCCGGGATCGCGAACACCAGATCCACCGCCAGGCCCACGCCGATCAGCCAGAACGGCACCGACGAGGGCGGGAAGATGGTGTACGCCAGCACCGGCCAGATCAGCATGCGGTAGACGACATACAGGCCGACCGCGACCGTCGCCGTCCAGGCACGGCCCACCAGGATTCGCAGGAACACCAGCACGGCGACGCACAGCGCGATCGTCCACACCGGGTACACCCAGGCCGGGATCGGAAGCGCGAAGCTCTGCACCGCGACATCGTCGACGGGGCGGCCGATCTGGCTCGCGGCAAAGCTCAGCAGGGTGTCCTCGGCATACGGCTCGCCGCGGAACCATGCGCCGACCGACAGGATTCCGTACTCCTGCTGGTAGTTCGGGAAGAACACGTTCTCGAACAGCAGCGCGCCGAGCGCCGTCAACCCCGCCGTGTACTGCCAGGCGAAGCGGCCCTCCCGCGGGTAGCTGACGTACCAGTTGCGCAGCACGCCGGCCAGCATGATCGCGGTGCCCGTGTACAGCAGCATGTGTGACGGCGACCAGGACGTGATGTCCAGCCCGTTGACGCGGTGATTGATGATGTCGATCGGGCCGGCGATGACGAAGATAATCGTGCCGGTCTGCATGATGCGCAGGCTGCGCCTGTCCGCGCCATAACCGGTGAACGTGTGCACCAGCACCAGGACGATCGCGATGCCCGTGCCCACCGTGTTGAGCAAGTGCGGCGGCGCGAAGTCGTCCCGGAGCCACTTGAAGTGCCAGGACACGTCCCACGACGAGCCCAGCAGCTTGAAGACGAACGCCACCAGCCACCAGCGGAGCATCAGCACGGTGGCCGACTGCGGTGTGGCCCGACCCGGGTTGCCGCGCGTCCAATAGGTGCGCAGGAAACCGGCGAGGTGTGTCATCGTCATCCTTCGTGGGCAGCCGGGCCGCCGGTCGGGCGTGTGGTGCGGTCAGTCTAGGTGACGGCCCCTCACCGCGGCGTGGATCAGCGGGCCGGTGCGGTGGGCGATTTCCTGGGTCAGCGAGATGACCGTGACGGTGCGCGTCACGGCCGCGTGGGACACCACCTGGTCGATCACTCGCTGCAAATCAGTGTTGTCGCGTGCCACTAGTCGCACCCACAGATCCGTGCCGCCGGTGACGGTATGCGCCTCGATGACCTCGGGAATGTCCGCCAGATGCTGAACCACGGTGGCGCGCCCGGCGTGCTGCGCGATTTCCAACGACACGAACGCCGTGACCGGGAAGCCGAGTGCGGCCGGGTCGATCGTGGGCGCCAGATCGCGGATCACGCCGCGCGACAGCAACTTGTCCAGCCGGGCCTGCACCGTGCCGCGGGCCACTCGCAGCCGGCGCGACGCTTCCAGGACGCCGACGCGCGGCTCCGCCGCCAGTAGGTCGAGCAGGCGGACGTCGAGGTTGTCGATCGGCATGGCGGATCCCAGTCCTTCCCGGTGCGGCGCGCTGAGCTGCAGGTGACCCGGTATCGCACGGCCCGGCCCCGGTGCGGGATGGATGGTCCATACTTGTCATCGAGGCCGACGGCGTGAAACTTCAGTGGTGCGACCCGCATCTGTTGCAATATGTATAGCAGACGACGAAAATCGCCGCACACTATGTACAGTCTGCGCGAGGCTTTTATGACGACTTGCCTGGTCCGATGTGGCGCTGCACGCTGAGCGCACACATCGACATCAGGAGGCAGATCATGAACTCGTCCCCCACCCCGGGTTCCGGATCGACGACGGCCCCGCGTGCGGCCGCTGGCGTCACGCTCACGCCCGACGAACAAGCCGCGAACCTCACCGCGGAGGAGCTGTCCAAGCTGGTGGGCCTGGTCGACTACGACGAGTCGTCCGACCCGTTCCCGGTGAATGGCATGGACGCCGTCGTTTTCGTGTGCGGCAACGCCACGCAGTCCGCGCATTACTACCAGTCCGCCTGGGGCATGGAGCTGGTGGCCTACTCCGGGCCGGAGACCGGCAACCGCGACCACAAGGCGTACGTGTTGAAGTCCGGCTCGGCGCGCTTCGTGCTGCTGGGCGGCGTGGACCCGACCTCCGAACTCATCGAGCGGCACCGCAAGCACGGCGACGGCGTCATCGATCTCGCGCTGAACGTGCCGGACGTGGACAAGTGCATCGCGCATGCCCGGGCCATGGGCGCGACGATCCTCGAGGAGCCGCACGACCTTTCCGACGAGCACGGCACCGTGCGGCGGGCGGCCATCGCGACCTACGGCAATACCCGGCACTCGCTGGTCGACCGCAGCCGGTACACCGGCGCGTACCAGCCGGGCTTCGTCGCGGCGACCTCCACGTACCGCAAACGGGACGGCGCGCCGAAGCGCATCTTCCAGGCGCTGGATCACGCCGTGGGCAATGTGGAACTCGGCAAGATGAACTACTGGGTCGAGTTCTACAACAAGGTCATGGGCTTCACGAACATGGCCGAGTTCATCGGTGACGACATCGCGACCGAGTACTCGGCGCTGATGAGCAAGGTCGTGGCGAACGGGAACCACCGGGTGAAGTTCCCGCTCAACGAGCCGGCGATCAGCAAGCGCAAGAGCCAGATCGACGAGTACCTGGAGTTCTACGGCGAGCCTGGCTGCCAGCACCTGGCGCTGGCCACGAACGACATCTTGCGCACGGTTGACACGCTCCGCGACGAGGGCGTCGAGTTCCTGGACACCCCCGACAGCTACTACGAGGATCC
>JBIQMQ010000085.1:0-8999 GCA_044463185.1 Nakamurella lactea
CGGCCAGATCGAAGACGCCGTAGTCGGTGTACACCCGGCACACGCACTGGGCAGCGGTCAGCGGGTAGCTGCATTGCGAGACCAGTTTGGGGGAGCCGTCTTTCGCGAACAGCGTCATCATCACCCAGGTCTGCTTGGCGCCTGTCGCCAGGTCCATCGCGCCGCCGACCGCCGGGATCGCGTCCGGCTCGCCGGTGTGCCAGTTGGCTAGGTCGCCCTGTACCGAGACCTGGAATGCGCCGAGGACGCAGACGTCGAGATGCCCGCCCCGCATCATCGCGAACGAGTCGGCGTGGTGGAAGTAGGAGGCGCCCGGCAATTCTGTGACCGGGATCTTGCCAGCGTTGATCAGGTCCGGGTCGATCTCGTCGCCGTGCGCGGTCGGGCCCATTCCGAGCATGCCGTTCTCGGTGTGCAGGGTGATGCCCGCCTGCGCGTCCAGATAGTCGGCGACCAGCGTCGGCTGCCCGATGCCGAGGTTCACGTAGGCGCCCGCGGGCATGTCGGCGGCCACCAACCGGGCGATGCCCGCACGATCCAGCCGTGCCGAGAAAGCAGCCGCGGCCGTGACGACGTCGCTGTGGGCCGAAGGTGTGGTCATTGGCCGTTCTCCTCGCTCCGGGGAAGCCGGGCGGCGGGGACTTCCACCACGCGGTCCACGTAGATTCCGGGTGTCACCACGGACTCCGGGTCGAGCGCGCCCGTGGGCACGATCTCCGAGACCTGCGCGATCGTGATGGTGGCCGCCGTCGCCATCAACGGCCCGAAGTTGCGGGCGGTCTTGCGGTAGACGAGGTTGCCGACGCCGTCGCACCGATGCGCCTTGATCAGCGCGACGTCGGCATGGATAGGGAACTCCAGCGCGTAGGCGCGGCCGTCGAAGCTGCGAATCTCCTTGCCTTCGGTGAGCATGGTGCCCACGCCGGTCGGCGAGTAGAAGCCGGCGATGCCGGCGCCCGCGGCGCGGATGCGCTCGGCCAGGTTTCCCTGGGGTACGACCTCGAGTTCGATCTTCCCGGCGCGGTAGAGCGCGTCGAAGATGTGCGAGTCCTTCTGGCGGGGGAACGAGCAGATGATCTTCCGGACCTTGCCGGCCGCGAGCAGCGCGGCGAGGCCTTCCTCACCGTTGCCGGCATTGTTGTTGACCACCGTCAGGTCCTTGGCACCGCAGTGGGTGAGGGCGTCGATCAGTTCCATCGGCTGGCCCGCGGTCCCGAATCCGCCGATGAGAACAGTTGAGCCATCAGCGATGTCGGCAACGGCGCTTGCGGCGTCGCAGATGGTGATGCTCATATGGGCCGGCTTTCAGTGCTGTAGTGGTGTAGGACGGCGCAGGCGACGCCGGTTCGCTGTCGGGTGTGGATAGCGACGGGGAGGCCTCCTGTCCGTCCGTTAGGGGGATCATAATCAAATGACCACTCTGCGCACAAGCGTTCGCTTGACGAACATCGGTGATCGTCGTAGTGTCCGATGCACAAGGCACCCGCCCGGTTCCTGCTGCCGTCCGGCGGCACGGCCCACGTTGGAGGAGAGATGGCCGGCAACACTGCGACGCCAGGTCGCACGGTCACGTCTCGTGTGCTGGCGATCCTCGGCGCGTTCGACTCGCGGCATCGCAATCTCAGCCTCGGCGACATCGCCCGCCGCGCCGGTCTGGCGCTGACGACGGCGCATCGCCTCACCGGTGAGCTCGCCGAGTGGGGTGCCTTGACGAAGGTACCCGGGGGCTATGCCATCGGATCGAAGCTGTGGGAGCTCGGGCTGCTCGCGCCCGCCGAATCGGATCTGCGTCAGATCGCCGCGCCCTTCATCAACGACATCCACGCCGCCACCCGGGCCACGGTACAGCTCGGCGTGCGGGACGGCGGTGAGGTGCTGTACCTGGCGCGCAGCGCCGGTCACGGCGACGTGGCGATCCGCAACGGCATCGGATCGCGGTTGCCGCTGCACGCGACCGGCGTCGGTAAGGTCCTGCTGGCGCACGCCCCGGCCGACGTCGCGGGAGATGTCCTTACTCGGCTCGAACGCATCACCCCGTACACCGTGACCCAACCCGGGCGGTTGGCCCGGCAGCTGCAGCAGGTGCGGACGGACGGGTACGCCACCACCGCCGAGGAGATGAGCCTCGGCGCCTGCTCGGTGGCCGTCCCCGTGGTGGACGCCGAGCATCGGGTGCGCGCCGCCCTCGGCGTCGTGGTGCCCGAACTCGGCCGGGATGTCGGTCGTTACGTGTCCGTGCTGTCGATCGCGGCCAACGGTATTGCCCGCCAGTTGAACTAGCGGCACTGCAGCGAACAGTGCTGTGCCGAGAAGGAGGCCCCGCGCCGTGACCCAGTCCATCCGAACCCAGGTCGCCATCATCGGTGCCGGGCCGTCGGGGCTGTTGCTCTCGCACCTGCTCGCCGCGCGCGGCATCGATTCCGTCGTGGTGGAGCGGCAGAGCCGGCAGTATGTCGCCGACCGGGAGCGAGCCGGGATCCTGGAGCAGTCGAGCGTCGACCTGCTGCGCCAGTGCGGTCTGGCCGGGCACATCGACTCGGTCGCGGAGGTGCACCGCGGCATCTACCTGCAGTGGCCCGGCACCCGTACCCACCTCGACTTCACCGAGCTCACGGGTCGCCACGTCTACATGTACGCCCAGACCAAGCTGCAGCACGACTTGGATGACGCCACGGCCGCGCGGGGCGCGCAGACCTACTACCAGGTGACCGATGTGACGCTCGGCGGCATCGACACCGACCGGCCCAGCGTCGAATTCACCGACAGCGACGGCGTTCGGCAGCGCATCGAGGCCGACGCCATCGCGGGATGCGACGGCGGGCACGGCATCTGCCACAACTACCTGCCGGATGCCGAAGCCCAGCGGTGGACGCGGGAATACCCGTATTCCTGGCTCGGCATCCGCGCCAACGTGCCGCCGTCGACCGACGAGCTGATCTACGCCTGGACGCCGGAGGGGTTCGCGCTGCATTCGATGCGCTCCCAGACGGTGAGCCGGCTCTACCTGCAGGTGCCGGCCGGCACGGACATCGCGGACTGGTCGGACGACAGGATCTGGTCCGAGTTGCGCGGGCGGCTCGGCCACGGTCAATCCGGCTGGGAGCTGCACGACGGCCCGATCACCGAGAAGAGCGTGCTGCCCATGCGATCGATGGTGCAGGCACCGATGCGCTGCGGGCGGTTGTTCCTCGCCGGTGACGCCGCCCATATCGTGCCGCCCACCGGAGCCAAGGGCCTGAACCTGGCGATCGCCGACGTCGCACTGCTGGCCGCGGCGCTGGGCGGCCTGTGCCAGGGCGACAGCGGCCTCGCGGACAGCTACTCGGATCGGGCATTGGCCAGGGTGTGGCGGTGCACCCACTTCTCCTGGTGGATGACGACGATGCTGCACGCCGACGGCGACCCGTTCACCGCGCAGCTGCAGCTCTCCCAGCTTCGGTGGGTGGCGTCCTCGACCGCCGGCGTCACCGGGCTCGCCGAGAACTACGCCGGCCTGCCGCTCGAGCTGTAACCCCGCACATCGATAGCGTCGCCGCCCTTCGCCGCGTGTTACCCAGGACGGCACATACGCCGGACTCACTCACACGCGGCGAGGGGTGGTGCGCTCAGCGCGGCGGCATGCGCAGCGACCCGTCCAGCCGGATCACCTCGCCGTTCAGGTAGTCGTTGGCGGCGATCGAGAGCACCAACGCCGCGTACTCCTGCGGGCGGCCCAGGCGCGCGGGGAACGGCACCGTGGCCTCCAGCGCCTGCCGGAACTCGTCGGTGATGGACGCCATCATCGGCGTGTCCATGATCCCCGGCGCGATCGCCATCACCCGAATGCCGTGCTGCGCAAGGTCTCTCGCGGCGGGCAGCGTCATGGCCGCGATGCCGCCCTTGGACGCGGCGTAGGCGATCTGACCGACCTGCCCGTCGAACGCGGCGACGGATGCCGTGTTCACGATGAGCCCCCGCTGCCCGGAAATGTCGATCGGGTCGGTCTGGGACATCGCCTCCGCGGCGAGCCGCAGCACGTTGAACGAGCCGATCAGGTTGATGCCGACCACCGAGCGGAACAGCTCCAGGTCGTGCACGCCTGTGCGCCCCAGGATGCGCGACGCCCAGGCGACCCCGGCGCAGTTCACGGCGAGCCGCAGCGGCGCGGCGCCATCTCCGGCGGCCGCCGCCACGGCGCGGGCGACGTCGCTCTCGTTTGTCACGTCCGCCTCCACGGGCGTGACGCCGTCCGCGGCGGGGGACTTCTGCCAGCCCGCTGCCAGGTCGATGCCCACCACCCGCATGCCCGCGGACGCCAGCGCCCCGGCGGTGGCGGCACCCAACCCGGAGGCGGCACCGGTGACAATGGCTGTGGATCCAGTGATGTCCATGGGACAAGACGCTACCCGCGCGGTCGACTGCCTGAGCGGACCGTATGACGTCCGCTGGGGCAGTCGACCGCGGGTGGGAGGAGCAGGAGGACCAGATGGCGGGCGAGCGGGGCCGTGTCTCACGGCGAGCGGTGATCCGCGCGAGCGGGGCGGTGGTCGCCGGCGGAGCCGTGGCGATGGGCACTGTCACGGCCGGGTGCGCGAACAGCGGTTCGTTCGACCCCGCCGTCACCACCACCGGCCCGGGCGGGGCGCTGATCCCACTCGACGAGGTTCCGGTGGGCGGCGTCGCTCCGGTGACCATCGACCGGCGCCCTGCCTTCATCGCCCGGCCGACAGCCGATACGGTGCGGGCGTTCTCGGCCGTGTGCACGCATCGGGGCTGCACCGTGGTGGTCGTTGGCGACATCCTGCTGTGTCCCTGCCACCGCTCGCATTTCGCGCTGCTCACCGGAGAGGTGTTGCAGGGCCCGGCCGAGCAGCCGCTGCCGCCCATCGACGTCGCCATCGACGAGGGCAGCGTCATCCGCGCGTAACGCCGCGCTGCCGGGCGCGGGTGCTCAGGTGCGGCGCGCGAAGGCGTGGATGACGTAATCCTCGAGCAGGGCCCGCGCCTCGGCGGCGGTGAGCCGCGAGCCGGGCAGGTACGTCTGCACGACGAGCCCGTCCATCAGGGCGATGTACTCGATGGCGCACCGCTGTGGGCTCTCGGCGGCGCCGCGGTGGAACAGGTCGGCGGCCAGCGCGTGCAGGTCGCGGTACACGTCCTTCTGCCAGTCGGCGTAGTGCGGCTGGTGGGCGGCCAGGGTCCAGAAGTCGAGCCACAGCTTCCAGTGCTCGGCGGCCCGGGGCCCGTCCGCGATCAGCCCGTCGGTGAGCGTGCGCAGCCCGGCCGCGCCGGTCTCGGCCTCCGCAGCGGCGCGCATCACACCCGCCGAGTACTGCGTCATCTCCGCCTGCAGCACCCCAGCCAGCACCTCGGCGATGCCGGAGAAGTGGTAGGTGACGGTGCCGACGGCCACCCCCGCGGCCGACGCGATGTCGCGGATCGTGGTCGCGTGCATCCCTTGCGCCGCAATGAGTTCGCGGGCCGCGTCGATGATCATGGCTCGGCGTACCTCGGGCGGCCGGCGGCGGCGGGGGCGATGCGCGCCGGCGGCGGCGGTGGCGGGGGTGGGCATGTCCTGCTCCGTGGGCGCTGGTGACGGGAGATCGGGGATTGGCCGACCGTGTCCAAGGAAATCATGCAGACAGCGCGGCGGCGGATCCGCTATCCTTCCAACAGACATTAATCGGACGATCGAACGATTAGCAAGGGGGCGAGGATGTTCGTGCTGCGCGGACCGATCCTGGCGCTGTCGAAGTCGACCGCGGTACGCCGCGCCATGACGGGGTTCGCCCCCACCCGGTCGGTGGTCGACCGGTTCGTCGCCGGGGAGTCCACCGATGACGCCGTCGCCGCCGTGCGCCAACTCCGCAACGCCGGCATCGACGTCACCATGGATCACCTCGGTGAGGACACGACCGTCGCACGCCAGGCCGATGCCACCGTCGACGCCTACCTCGAGCTGGTGGACCTGCTGTCGCGCACGGGGCTCGCCGAGGGCGCCGAGATGTCGATCAAGCTGTCCGCGGTGGGCGCGACCCTGGCCGTGTCCCGCGATGTGCCGGCCGGTGGCGAGGCGTACGCGCTGGCCGGGGCCCGCCAGATCGCACGCGCCGCCTACGCGGCCGGCGCCCGGGTGACCCTGGACATGGAGGACCACACCACCGTCGACGCCACGCTGCGGACGCTCAAGGCGCTGCGCGAGGACTTCCCGGACGTGGGAGTGGCGATCCAGGCGATGCTGCACCGCACCGAGTCGGACCTGGCCGGGCTGGTCGGCGCCGGCTCCCGGGTCCGGCTGGTGAAGGGCGCCTACCAGGAACCGGACTCCGTCGCCCACACCGACGCGGCCGAGATCGACCTCGCCTACGTGCGCGCCCTGAAACTGCTGATGGCCGGCGACGGCTACCCCATGGTCGCCTCGCACGACCCGAGGATGATCGCGATCGCCGGGCAACTCGCCGCGCGCGCCGGGCGCGGACCGGACGACTTCGAACACCAGATGCTCTACGGCATCCGCACCGACGAACAGCGCCGGCTGGTCGGCGCCGGGCGGACCGTGCGGGTGTACGTGCCCTACGGCTCCGACTGGTACGGCTACTTCACCCGGCGGCTGGCCGAGAAACCCGCGAACTTGCTGTTCTTCCTCCGCTCCCTGATCTCCCGCCGCTGACCCCTGCCGCCCGACCCGACAAAGGAGTACGTCCCATGGACGCCATCACCCGCCCGCCGCTGCCCGTGAACGAGCCCGTCCTGAACTACGCGCCGGGCAGCCCGGAACGCGCCGAGATCCAGGCGGCGCTGCGCGAATTCGCCGAGCCGCGGGAACTGCCCGCCGTGATCGGCGGCCGCCGGCGCATGCCCAGCGGCGAGCCGTTCACCGTCGTGGCGCCGCACGACCACCAGCGCGTGCTCGGCACCTCCGCGCACGGCGACCAGGGCGACGCCCGCGCCGCCATCGATGCGGCCCTCGCGGCGGCGCCCGCCTGGCGAGCGCTGTCCTTCGACGACCGCGCCTCCGTGCTGCTGCGCGCCGCCGACCTGCTGTCCGGGCCGTGGCGGGCCCGGATGAACGCGGCCGCCATGCTCGGCCAGGCGAAGACCGTCTACCAGGCCGAGATCGACGCGGCCTGCGAGCTGGCCGACTTCTTCCGGTTCAACGTGCACTTCGCGCGCACCATCCTCGCAGACCAGCCCGAGGCGAACTCGCGCGGCGTGTGGAACCGGGTGGATCACCGCCCGCTGGAGGGGTTCGTCTACGCCATCACCCCGTTCAACTTCTCCTCCATCGCCGGGAACCTGCCCACCGCGCCGGCGTTGATGGGCAACGTGGCGCTGTGGAAACCGTCCACCACGCAACAGCTCTCGGCCTCGGTCACCATGGAGCTGCTGGAGGCGGCCGGGATGCCGCCCGGTGTGGTCAACATGCTGCCGGGCGCCGGTCCGGACATCTCCGAGGTGGCGCTGGCGGACGCGAATCTGGCCGGAATCCACTTCACCGGCTCCACCGCGACCTTCCAGAAGCTGTGGGCCACGGTCGGCGCGAACATTGCGTCATACCGGTCGTACCCGCGGATCGTCGGCGAGACCGGTGGCAAGGACTTCGTGGTGGCGCACCCGTCGGCCGATGTGGACACGCTGCGGGTCGCGCTGGTGCGCGGGGCGTTCGAGTATTCCGGGCAGAAATGCTCCGCGGCCTCCCGCGCCTACGTGCCGGCGTCGCTATGGCCGGCGCTCAAGGACGCGCTGATCGCCGAGACCGAGGCGCTGTCGGTCGGGGATGTGGAGGATTTCGCGAACTTCACCTCGGCGGTGATCGACGACCGGGCGTTCGCGAAGCTCAAGGCCGCCATCGACCGCGCCCGGGCCACCGACGGCATCGAGGTGCTGGCCGGCGGCAGCTACGACGACAGCCACGGTTACTTCGTGCGGCCGACGGTGCTGCTCGGCTCCGACCCGCGCGACGAGATCTTCGGTCGCGAGTACTTCGGTCCGCTGCTGGCCGTGCACGTCTACGACGACTCGACCGCGTCCGGTTTCGCCGACGTGCTGCAGGTGGTGGACTCCGCGTCGCCCTACGCGCTGACCGGAGCGGTGATCGCGCAGGACCGCGCGGCGGTCGCCGAGGCCTCCGAGGCGCTGCGGTTCACGGCGGGCAACTTCTACGTCAACGACAAGCCCACCGGGGCGGTGGTCGGGCAGCAACCGTTCGGCGGCGGGCGCGCGTCCGGCACCAACGACAAGGCGGGCTCCATGGCGAACCTGATGCGCTGGATCTCGCCCCGGTCCGTGAAGGAGAACTTCGTACCGCCGACCTCGGTCGGCTACCCGCACCAGGGTTGATCCTGGCGGCCGACGCCTCGTGCCGATCGGTCGCCTTGCCGGTCGCCCGCCTGCCCTTACTGCCCGCCGCTCTGCCGGTAGCTGTCGAGACCGGCGGCGACGGCGCGGTGCACGGCGCGGGCCAGTCGGGCGCCCCAGACGGAACGGGGTCCGGCGAACGGAAGGGCATCCTCGGGCTGGTCGCTGAGCGGGGCGCAGATCACGACGGCGTCCGACGCAGTCCCGGTGCCGGGCATGCCGCCCTCGATCAGGGCCTGGGTCTTCGCCTCCGTCGCGGTGATCACCGCACCCACCAGGGCGGCGTCCGTCAATGGCACCGGGAACTGGCACACGACGTTGACAGTCCCTGGGCGCCATGGTGTTTGGGGCAGCAGGTCGCTGTCCGGCGCGGCCGCCCACGTCGGATACGACACGCCCACCGTGGCGTCGCAGCGCACGCCGCAGCCCTGCGGCCCGTCGATGCCGGTCGCCACCCGCTCGACCCGGGCGGCGGTGAGCAGCCCGACGCCGCGGTCCGCGGCGAGTCCGTGCTCGCGGGCGATCGCCGCCAGATGAGCGGCAGGGTCCATCCGGCCGTAGTCGGAGCGCACCTGCGCGTTGATCACCCACGCGCTGGTCGCGACGCCCCCGCCGAGCATGCCGCTGGACACCGTGCGCAGCGGCTCGGGGAACCGCCACAC
>JBIQMQ010000085.1:9099-10167 GCA_044463185.1 Nakamurella lactea
CGGGATCGCCAGCGTCGCGCCGCTGCCCTCGCCGAGCCGCATGCCGAGATCCAGCAGCGGCGGCAGCCCCAGCCGGTCCAGGGCGGCGGCTGCGCCCGGCTCGGCGGACAGGTGCCCGGCGATCAGATAGCCGCAGGCCTCGGGCACCAGGGCGCAGGCGACCAGGGCGGCGCTCGCCGAGATGACGCCGTCCACCAGCACGGGCACTCCGGCGGCCGCGCCGCCGACGATCAACCCGGCCAGCGCCGCGATCTCCAGTCCACCCACCTCCGCCAGGACGGTGAGCGGCGACGCCGACGGAGCGAGCCGGGCGACGGCGGCGCGCACGATATCCGTTTTGCGGCGCAGGGTCTCGTCGTCGATGCCGGTGCCGCGGCCGGTGACCTCCTCGGCCGGGCGTCCGGTGAACGCGGCGATCAGCGCGGCGGCCGGCGTCGTGTTGCCGATGCCCATCTCGCCGGTGACCAGCAGCTCCGCGCCGGCGGCGACGGCCCGGGCCGCCACATCGGCCCCCACGTCGAGCGCTGCCCGCGCCTCGGCAAGGCTCATCGCCGATCCGATGGACAGATCCGCGGTGCCCGGGCGGACGGTGCGGCGCAGCAGGATCGGCGAGTCGACCGCGATGGGCGTCGCCACTCCGACGTCGGTCACCAGCAGCTCCGCGCCCGCCTGCCGGGCGAAGACCGTGACGGCGGCGCCACCGGCGCAGAAGTTCGCGACCATCTGAGCGGTGACCTCGGCGGGCCACGGCGAGACGCCCTGCGCCAGCACCCCGTGATCGCCGGCGAAAACGCACACGGTGGCGCGCTCGGGCACCGGCGGCGGGCAGGTCCCGGCGATGGCGGCGAGCTGCGAGCCGATCGCTTCCAGCTGCCCCAGCGAGCCGCGCGGCTTGGTGAGCAGGTCGGAGCGGGCGTCCGCCGCGGCCGCCGCGGCGAGGTCGACCGGACGAACAGCGGCCGCGGCCGACTCGAAAACGGACGTCGCCATATTCACTCCTTCTGTTCTTCCCGCCGTGGGTGGCGAGTACGGCCGTAAGTTCGCGACGCAGGTCTGCGACGCGCCGGG
>JBIQMQ010000086.1:0-4655 GCA_044463185.1 Nakamurella lactea
AGATCATGTACCGGATCATGGAGCTGTCCGGCCAGGAATACGTCGACATGTATGCCACCAAGCGCAAGGCCGAACTGGCCGCCGGTGGGCGCCCGGCCGCGACGGTGACGAAACTGCCCGGCACGCGTGCCAGTTGACGGACGGGTCGATGTGATGGCAGCGTCCGACCAATGACGGCGCCCGCTGCGAAGGCTCGCTACTTCTACGACTGCGAGTTCATCGAGGACGGACGCACGATCGACCTCATCTCGATCGGCGTCGTGTGCGACGACGGCCGCGAGTACTACGCGATCTCCACCGAATTCGATGCCGGCAAGGCAGGGCCCTGGGTGCGCCGGCACGTGCTGCCGCACCTGCCGAAGCTGTCCGATCCCACCTGGCGCTCCCGGGCCGCGATCCGCGACGATCTGCTGGAATTCTTCACGGCGCCCGGACTGCCGATCGAACTGTGGGCCTGGTGCGCCGCGTACGACCACGTGGCGCTGGCGCAGCTCTGGGGCGACATGACGGTGCTGCCCCGGGCGCTGCCGCGGCTGACCTACGAGATTCGGCAGTTCTGGGAGGCGGCCGGCAGCCCGCCGACCGAGCAGCCGGCGGGGGAGCGGCACCACGCGCTCACCGATGCGCGGCTGGGATTCGCGCGGTTCCGGGCGGCGGAGCTGGCGGTGGAGCGCGTCGCGCCCGGAGTCTGACCCCGGAGTATGACGCAGCCCACGGCCGGTGGGCGGTGCGACCAGGTGGGTGCCCCCGCCGATATCCTTGAGGGCGTGAACTGGACTGTGGACATCCCCGCTGACGTGCTGCCGGCCCTGCCGCCGCTTCCGCCCGCCCTGCGCGACCGGCTGGACGCCGCGCTGGCCCTCCCGGCGGCGCAGCAGCCGGAATGGTCGGACCCGGAGCAGGTCAAGGCGATCCGGACGGTGCTGGAATCGGTGCCGCCCGTGACCGTCGCCTCCGAAGTCGACGAACTGCATCGTCAACTGGCCTCGGTGGCGCACGGCGAGGCCTTCCTGCTGCAGGGCGGCGACTGCGCGGAGACGTTCGCAACCAACACCGAGCCGCACATCCGCGGCAACATCCGCACGCTGCTGCAGATGGCCGTCGTGCTGACCTACGGCGCGTCCATGCCGGTGGTGAAGGTGGCCCGCATCGCCGGGCAATACGCGAAGCCGCGGTCCTCGCCGATCGACGCGCTCGGTTTGCCCAGCTACCGGGGCGACATCATCAACTCGCTGGACACCGACGCGAAGGCTCGCATCCCCGATCCGTCGCGCATGATCCGCGCCTACGCCAACGCGTCGGCCGCCATGAACCTGGTCCGGGCCGTGACCGGCTCGGAGGCCGGGGACCTGGCCAGCGCGCACTCCTGGAACCAGAAGTTCGTGCGCACGTCGCGGGCCGGTCAGCGCTACGAGCGGATGGCCTCGGAGATCGACCGGGCCATGAGGTTCATGAACGCCTGCGGGGCGGACTCCCACTCGCTGCACTCGGTGGACGTGTTCTCCTCGCACGAGGCGCTTCTGCTGGACTACGAGCGCGCCATGCTGCGCCTCGACGAGACCGACGACGAGGCGCGCCTCTACGACCTGTCCGGTCACTTCCTGTGGATCGGGGAGCGCACCCGCCAGCTCGACGGGGCGCACGTCGCGTTCGCCGAACTCATCGCCAACCCGATCGGCCTGAAGATCGGCCCGACCACGTCACCCGAGCAGGCCGTGGAGTACGTCGAGCGGCTGGACCCGCACGGCACGCCCGGCCGCCTCACCCTGGTCTCCCGCATGGGCAACGCGAAGATCCGGGACGTGCTGCCGGCCATCGTGCAGAAGGTCGAGGCCAGCGGGCATAAGGTGATCTGGCAGTGCGACCCCATGCACGGCAACACGCACGAGTCGCCGTCCGGCTACAAGACGCGGCACTTCGACCGCATTGTCGACGAGGTGCAGGGCTTCTTCGAGGTGCACCGCGAGTTGGGCACGCATCCCGGCGGGATTCACATCGAGCTGACCGGCGAGGACGTCACCGAATGCCTCGGCGGGGCGCAGGAGATCAGTGACGCGGACCTGGCCGGCCGGTACGAGACCGCCTGCGACCCGCGGCTGAACACCCAGCAGTCGCTGGAACTCGCGTTCCTCGTCTCGGAGATGCTCCGCAGCTAGCCACGGCCCGGGTGCGGTCACCGGCTGGCTCTACGGCCAGGCGCTCAACCGCACCGTGGAGCCCGGCTCCACCAGGGATCCACGATCCGGTTGCTGGTCGGTGACCACCGCGGAATCACTGCCGAACAGTGACCGCACCGTCACCTCCAACCCGGCGTCGCCCAGAGCCTTTTTCGCCGACCGCACGGACATGCCCGTCACCGGCGGCACCGTGACCGCGGAGGAGCCGACGAGTGTGACGGTCGGATTCTTCGGATCGATCCGCGTACCCGGGGCGGGCTCGACCCGCACCACGTCGCCCCCGGGAACCTCGGCGTCGAAGACGGGGGTCCCGATGGTGACGACGAAACCCGCCTCTCGCAAGGCCTCGGCCGCCTCGTCCACCGGGCCGGGCGGCACCGCGGGCACCGTGGTGGACTCCGCCAGCACCAGCGAGATCGCCGTCCCGCGCGGCTGCGCCGAGCCCGCCGGCGGATCCGTGCCGATCACCGTGCCGGCCGGCACGTCGGGATCGAACCGCGTGATCAGCGGGCCGAGGGTGAACCCTCCTACCAGCAGCTTGTTCTGCGCATCCTCCGTCAGCTTCCCGGACACCTCCGGGACCAGTTCCGGCTCGGGTCCGCGGGAGAGCACCAGCAGCACCTCGGACCCGATGGCCGCGGGCCGCCCGGCGGCGGGCTCGGTGGACACCACCGTGCCGGCCGCGACGGTGTCGTCGAAGACGTTCGACGAGGCGTCGACGACCGGCGTGAGCGAGACCCGGCGGATTGCCGCCTCCGCCGCCTGCCGCTCGGTTCCGGGGGCGATGTCCGGCACCACTGGTCGCCCCGAGGACACCACGAGGGTCACCACGGCGCCGCTGCGCATCCGGGTGTCCGGCTCGGGCTTCATCGCGGCGATGCTGCCGCTGGGCACTGCGTCGTCGAAGCGCGTGGTGAGCGCCACCTGCAGCCCCGCCGACTCGACGGCGCCGACGGCGGTGCTCTCCGGCTGGCGCACGATGTCCGGTGCGCTGGTCCACCGATTCGCCAGCCAGATGCCGCCGGCGGCGGCGCCGGCCACCAGGACCAGCACCGACAGGAAGATCGCCAGCCGGACCCGCCGGCGCCGGAGGCGTTGCAGTTGCACGGTGGAGCGGGCCCGTGGCGGGGGCGGGGTGCGGTCCGGTCGGTGCGGCGTCGGCTGGATGGCCGTGCCGTGGGCCGCCGGGGCGCGCCGGGTGACCTTCGGCACCGGCACCGCCGCCAGCGACAATCCGGCCTGCAGCCGGGCGCCGCGCAGCCGGCGTAGGAACTCGCCGGCGTTGGCGGGCCGGGTCAGGCTGTCCCGCGAGGTGGCCTCGTCGATCACCGCTGCGATGGCGCTCGGCACCCCGGGTGCGTGGTCCGCGACCGGCGGCACATCCCCGTGCACGTGTTGGTACGCCACCGAGATCGCGTTGTCGCCGACGAACGGCGGCCTGCCGGTGAGCATCTCGTAGCCGACGATGCCGGCCGAGTACACGTCCGATCTCTCGTCGGCCGCCCCGGTCTCCACCTGCTCCGGCGACAGGTACGCGACCGTGCCCAGAATGACGTCGCCCGTGGCCATGGTGGTCGAGGTGACCGCGCGCACCAGGCCGAAGTCGGCGACCTTCACCTCGCCGCGCGACGAGATGAGCACGTTCTCCGGCTTGATGTCGCGGTGGATCAGGCCCGCCTGATGCGCGGCGGCCAACGCGTCCAGGACCGGCTCCAGCACCGAGAGCGCCACCCGCACCGAGAGCTGGCCCTGCTGGTGTATCAGGTCGCGCAGCGTGCCGCCGTCCACGAGCTCCATCACCAGGAACACCGAGTCGCCGTCCCGACCCTGGTCGAAGACGCCGACCACGTGCGGGTTGTCGAGTTTCGCGGCCGCGCGCGCCTCCCGCTCGAACCGTTTGAGGAACGTCGGATCCGCGGCGTACTGCGGCGTCATCACCTTGATCGCGACGGGCCGGTCCAGGCGCAGATCGAGACCCTCGTACACGGTGGACATGCCGCCGCGCGCCAGGTAGGAGTCGACGCGGTACCGATCCTCCAGGATCTGCCCGATCACGTCGACACCACCTCCGTCCGCATGCACAGGGTCAATCCTAGGAAGTGGGTCCCGCCAGTCCGGCCAGCCCGCGCCGGAGACCGCCCGCACGGCCGATAGTGTGGGCGCGTGGACACCACCCAGTCGGGCCCGACACCCGCCCCCGGCCCGCGTCTCCTCCCCGTTCCGGGCATCGCCGACTTGCTCCGGGTGAGCGTCACCAAGGTGCACCAGCTGCTGCGGGACCGGGCGATCATCGCGATCCGGCAGGACGGGGTCCTGCGCATCCCGGCTGAGTTCGTGGCCGACGGCGAGGTGGTCCGAGGGCTGACCGGCACGATCACCTTGCTCACCGACGCCGGATTCGCCGATGACGAGATCCTCGACTGGCTGTTCGCGTCCGACGCCGGATCCAGCGCCATGGCCGAGCTCCTCGACGGGCGG
>JBIQMQ010000086.1:4755-10074 GCA_044463185.1 Nakamurella lactea
TCCATTTCTCCGTCGAGTTCTATCCTCCGCGCAGCGACGACGAGGAGTCGCTGCTGTGGACCACCATCCGATCCCTGGAGGCCCGCCGGCCGGCATTCGTGTCGGTCACGTACGGCGCGGGCGGCTCCCACCGCGACCGCACCATCCGGGTCACCGAGCAGATCGCCGCGCAGACCACGCTGCTGCCGGTGGCGCACCTGACCGCGGTGGGCCACACCGTCGCGGAGCTGCGACGGATCATCGGTGCGTACGCCAGCGCGGGCGTGCACAACATCCTGGCGCTGCGCGGCGACCCGCCCGGTTCGGACCCGCACGCGCCGTGGATTCCCACACCCGGTGGACTGACCCACGCCGACGAACTCGTCACGCTCACCCGGTCGCTGGGCGAGTTCAGCGTGGGCGTCGCGGCCTACCCGACGAAGCACCCGCAATCCCCGGACATCGCTACCGATACCCGGCATCTGGCCGGTAAAGTAGCGGCCGGAGCGGATTTCGTCGTCACCCAGATGCTGTTCTCGGCCGCGGACTACGCGGCGCTGGTCCAGCGGGCGCGGGCGGCGGGGGTTGACGTGCCGATCATCCCGGGCGTCATGCCCGTGACCAGCTCGGCCCGGCTTGCCAGGATCTGCCAGCTCTCCGGCCAGCCGGTGCCCAGCGAGTTGGCCGGGCGACTGGCCGCGGCGGCCGACCCGGCAGCGGCACGAGCCATCGGCGTGCAGCATGCCCTGATGATGTGCCGCGACCTGATGGACATGGGTGCGCCGTCCCTGCACTTCTACACGTTCAACCGGTCGACGCTCACCCTGACGCTGCTCGACGAATTGGGCATCGGCGCCGCCGGCGACGTGCCCGCCGGCGGCGGCGCCCTGGCACAGCGGTAGCCAGGGTCGGCACACCATCCGCATCGGCGGCCGCGGTCCCGTGGCGCCACCCAACGAGCGCGAGGAGGCGACCGCGTGGACCTTCAGATCGCCGTGGTCTTCGGCCTGTTCGCGCTGATCCTCGTGCTCGCAGTCATCGCGGTGCGCATCTCGCGGCGCTTCGGGCTGCCCTCGCTGCTGCTGTACCTGGGCATCGGGATGTTGCTGGGCAACAACGTGTTCGGCATCGAGCTGTCCGACCCGTGGCTCACCGAGCACCTCGGGCTCGCCGCGTTGGTGCTGATCCTCACCGAGGGCGGGCTGACCACCCGGTGGGCCAACGTCCGTCCTGCGCTGGGACTGGGCGCCAGCCTGGCCACGGTGGCGGTGGTGGTCTCCATCGCCGTCGCCGCCGCATCCGTGCACTACCTGATGGGATTCGACTGGCTCACCTCGCTCACCTGGGGCGCCGTGCTGTCCAGCACCGACGTGGCGGCGGTGTTCTCCGTACTGCGGCGCGTGGGGGTGCGGCGCCGACTCGGCGCAGCCCTCGAGTTGGAGTCCGGCCTCAACGACGCGCCGGTCGTCATCGCCGTGCTGCTGTTCTCCGGCGGCAGCGAGATCCCCTGGACCGCTCCGCTGCTGGTGATCTACGAGCTTCTCGCGGGCGCCGTGATCGGACTGGCGTTGGGATTCGCCGGCGCCTGGTGGCTGCGCCGCGGTGCGCTGCCCGCCAACGGTCTCTACCCGCTGGCCGTGCTGGCCGTGACGGTCGGCGCCTACGCGGTGGCGCAGTTCGCCCACTCGTCCGGATTCCTGGCCACCTACCTGGCCGCCCTGGTCCTGGGCAACAGCACCATCCCGCAGCGCGCCTCCACGCTGTCCTTCGCCGAGGGTCTGGGCTGGATCGCGCAGATCGGCCTGTTCGTGGTGCTGGGCATGTACGTGGACCTGAGCAAGCTGCCGGCCGCGCTGGTCCCGGGGTTGATCATCGGCTTGACGGTACTGATCCTCGCCCGTCCGCTGTCGGTGATCGCCGCCTCGCTGCCGTTCAAGGTGCCCTGGCGGGAACAGGCGTTCCTCTCGTACTCCGGCCTGCGCGGCGCCGTGCCCATCGTGTTGGCGCTGGTGCCGCTCACCGTGGGACAGGCCCACAGCGGTGAGCTGGTCGCCGTGATCGTGGTGGTGGTCATCATCTACACCCTGCTGCAAGGCACCACGCTGCCGGCGGTGGCGCGGTTGCTCAAGGTCGTCGATACCGGCGCCGCGCAGGAGATGCAGATCGACGTGTCCGCACTGGAGGACATGGGCGCACACGTCCTGCAGGTGACCGTGCCGGACGAGTCACGGCTGCGCGGCGTGCACCTGTCCGATCTTCGGCTGCCGGTCGGCACCACCATCGCCCTGGTGGTGCGGCACGGGACGCCGGTGCCGATCGGCCCGGAGGTGCGCCTGGAAGCCGGGGATCACATGCTGATCGTCACGCCGGAGCGGAAGCGCTCGGCCACCGAACGGCGGCTCCGGGCCGTCGCGCGCGGCGGAGTGCTGGCCGACTGGCTCGCCGGCACGCAGCACGGCGGCAGACACCCGACTCCCGATTTGGGAGACTAGGCAGGTGACGCAATCAGACAAGACTCCGCCCGGAACCAACGGCGAGGACGAGGCCGCCCCCGCGACGACAGCCGGGTATGACGCCGCAGCAGGTCGGTCGGCCCGCCGGACGGTGCTGCTGCTGTCGATCGCGGCGGCCGTGGTGCTGGTTGATATCGTCACCAAGGTGCTCGTGGTGGCCACCATCCAGCCCGGCGAGAACATCCGCGTGCTGGGCGGTCTGGTCTACCTCACCCAGATCCGCAACGCCGGCGCTGCGTTCTCCATGGCGACCGGGATGACCTGGCTGCTGGCCATCATCGCGCTGGCCGTGGTGGCCTTCATCATCCGGATGGCCCCGAAGCTCCGGTCCACGCCGTGGGCGGTGTGTCTGGGCCTGGTGCTCGGCGGGGCCATCGGCAACCTGATCGACCGCATCTTCCGGGCCCCCGGCGTGATGCAGGGCCACGTCGTCGATTTCGTCTCGGTGTTCGCGCCCAACGCCGAGGTGTTCCCCGCGTTCAACGCGGCCGATTCGGGGATCACCGTCGGCGGTGCGCTGCTCGTGCTGCTGGCCGTGCTCGGATACGACTACGACGGCTCGCGCCACGGCAGGTCGGGGGCACGCCCTACGACGGAACCGGCCGATGACGGCAGCAGCCACGAACGCGACCGCGACGCCGATGGGTGAGTTCCGGCGCTTCCCGGTCCCGTCGGGCCTGGACGGCCTGCGCGCGGATGCCGGTCTGGCCAAGATGCTGGGGCTGAGCCGGACCACCGTAGCGGCCATGCTCGACGCCGGGGAGGTGCTGTGCGACGGCGCCGCCGTCGGCCGGTCCGAGCGACTGCGCGCCGGGACCTTCGTGGAGGTGACCCTGCCCACGCCGCCGGCGCCGCCGGCCATCGAACCGGAATCCGTGGACGGGCTCACCGTGATCCACGTGGACCGCGACCTGGTCGTCGTCGACAAGCCGGTGGGTGTGGCCGCCCACGCCAGTCCCGGCTGGACGGGCCCGACCGTGCTCGGCGGCCTGGCCGCCATGGGCATCACGGTGTCCACCTCCGGAGCGGCCGAACGCCAAGGCATCGTCTCCCGGCTGGACGTCGGCACCACCGGCGTCATGGTGGTGGCCCGCAGCGAAACGGCCTACTCGATCCTGAAGAACGCCTTCCGGCACCGCACCGTGCACAAGGAGTATCGCGCGCTGGTGCAGGGCCACCCCGATCCGTCCGCCGGCACCATCGACGCGCCCATCGGCAGGCACCCGAGGGCGGACTACAAGTTCGCGGTGATGGGTGGCGGCCGGGAGAGCGTCACGCATTACGAAACGCTGGAGGCGTTCCCCGCCGCGACGCTGGTCAACGTGCACCTGGAAACCGGCCGCACCCACCAGATCCGGGTTCACTTCTCGGCGTTACGTCATCCCCTGCTCGGTGACCTGACCTACGGGGCCGACCCCACCCTGGCGGCCCGACTCGGGCTCACCCGGCAATGGTTGCACGCCTACTCGCTGGCCTTCGCCCACCCCGCGGACGGCCGCATGGTCGAGTACTCCAGCCCCTACCCGGCGGATCTGGCCGCCGCGCTGGACAAACTGCGCACGATGTGAGCCGGCCGCGGAGTGGCCCGCCGGTGGCAGCCCGCCGAGACGGTACGGTCGAAGTCGGCAGTACCGAGTGGCGAGTGCGCCCCGAGGCGAGAAAGGCTCGCGCGTGACCAGCGACTCCTTCGTCCACCTGCACGTCCACACCGAATACTCGATGCTGGACGGGGCCGCGCGCGTCGGCGACCTGATGGCGAAGGTCACCGAGCTGGGCATGCCGGCCATCGCGATCACCGACCACGGCAACCTGTTCGGTGCGTTCGACTTCTACAAGCAGGCCACCGCGGCCGGGATCAAGCCGATCGTCGGGCTGGAGGCCTACGTGACGCCGGGCACGTCACGATTCGACCGCACGCCGGTGCGCTGGGCCGACGGCGGCGGCGACGACGTCTCGGGCGGCGGCGCCTACACCCACATGACGCTGCTCTCCGAGACCTCCGAGGGCATGCACAACCTGTTCCGGCTCGCCTCCCGATCCTCCACCGAAGGCTTCTTCTACAAGCCGCGCGCCGACCGGGAACTGCTCAGCGAATACGCGACCGGGCTGATCGCCACCACCGGCTGCCCCTCGGGGGAGGTGCAGACCTGGCTGCGGCTCGGCGACTACGGCAAGGCGCTGGCGTCCGCCGCCGAGTTCCGCGACATCTTCGGCGCCGAGAACTACTTCGTCGAGGTGATGGACCACGGCCTCGCCATCGAGAACCGCGTCCGCGACGGCCTGTTGAAGATCGCCAAGGACCTGAACCTGCCGCTGGTCGCCACCAACGACCTGCACTACACCAGCGAGTCCGACGCCACCAGCCACGAGGCGCTGCTCGCCGTGCAATCCGGCGCGACGCTGGACGACCCGAAGCGGTTCAAGCTGGACGGCGAGGAGTACTACGTCAAGTCGCCGGCGCAGATGCGCGCCATCTGGGACGACAAGTACGGGCTGAAGGAGGCCTGCGACAACACCTTGGCGATCGCCGAACGCTGCCACGCCGAGTTCGACGAGAAGGCCAACCTGATGCCGCGGTTCGCGGTCCCGGAGGGCGAGACCGAGGCCACCTGGTTCGTCAAGGAGGTCAATCGCGGCCTGGAATCCCGCTACCCGCAGGGCATCACGCCCGAGATCCGGGAACGGGCCGACTACGAGATGTCCGTCATCCTCAATATGGAGTTCCCCGGCTACTTCCTGGTCACCGCGGACCTGATCGGCTGGGCGAAGAAACACGGCATCCGGGTCGGGCCCGGCCGCGGCTCGGCCGCCGGCTCGCTGGTCGCCT
>JBIQMQ010000087.1:0-10033 GCA_044463185.1 Nakamurella lactea
CGACGAATCCGGCAACCTGGTCAGCGCCGGCGGCCGGGTGCTGTCGTGCACCGGCTCCGGCGGCACGCTCGCGAACGCCCGGGACGCCGCCTACACGCTGGTGTCGAAGGTGTCCCTGCGCGGTTCGCAGCACCGCACCGACATCGCCGCGCGCGCCATCGCCGGCGAGATCACCGTCCCCTAGCGGTTTCTCACCGCGACGCGCGGCATCACGTCATTCGCGCCCCGGGCACGAGCTTCGGGGCCGAGGCGCGGGACAGGTCGAGCCCGAACAGATAGCCCTGCCCGGACACGCCGCCGCGCTGCGCGACGGCCTGGCCCACCCAGTAGATCGTCGTGCCGACCAGCACCGGCTCGGAGGTGATCGCGGCCGACACTCCGGCGATGCGCCGCACGGCGAGCATCTTGCCCGCTGAGTTGATCAGCCGATATTCCGTGAGGTAGCCGCCGGTGGCGTGGCCGCGCACCTGGTAGAGCACCGCGAAGAGGTCAGGCCCGACCTGCACCGCCCGAGGCGAGGTGACCTGGACCTTGCTGGCCGGTGCGTATTTGGTCAGCCACTGCAGGTGGTGCTTGCCGGTGGCCGGGTTCGCAGTGATCAGAAAGGCGTTGCGGGTGGTGGTCTTCGGCGCAAGCGCAGCGCCGCCCGTGGGGACGGACGTGCCCACCACTCCGATGCCGCTCTTCCCACTCACCAGGGCGGTGAGCTGGGCGCCCGTGTAGTTGTCGCCGATGGCGCCGGGGATGGTGATGAGGTTGTAGTCCTTCACGGCTCGTCGCTCGGGGTAGCCGGCCATCACGCCCATCTGCACGGCACGCGGATAGGCGTCGCCATGGTCGATCATCACCAGGTCCGAACCGTTCATCGCCACCAGCTGCTGGAACGAGTGGCTGGAGTACGACGACCCGCCGAGGTCCGCGAACGGTGTCGCTGTCATGGTCCGGGTGTCGACCTCGAACGTGAAGTTGGCCTGGTGATGCTGGCCGGAGCTGGTCGCGGAGTTGATGAGCCGGGAGGTGTGCACGACGAGTCGCTGGCCGACCAGTGCGACATGCGCGGCCCCGCCGGCGAACGGCTCGACGATGCCCGGCAGCCCCTGGGTGGCGCCTCCCCGGATGTAGGCGACGCCGGCCGCCGCCCATGCGGACGTGTAGCGCCGTACCGCGATCACCGGATACGTCTTCGACATCCGCGGGTTGTCCCGTCCGACCAGCACGTAGAAGTATCCGTCCGGTGCGGCGTAGAAGCCGCCCCACCGGGGCCAGCCCGCGACGGAGACGGTGCGGGTGCTGCCGACCTTCGCGCCGGTCGCGGCCCGGTATTCGCTGATCAACAGCCGGGTGTGCGCCGCGTCGTAGACCGCCACTCCGACGGTGCCCCGGCCCGTGCCGTACACGCTAGTGCGCGCCGGGGCTGCCGTGTTGCCGTCGTACACGTCGACGCCGTCCGGCACGGCGCCCACCGCGCCGATGGAGCCGATCGGTCGCGATGCCACCGGCGCCGCCTCGGCCGTCGGCGCCACCACCACGCCCACGACCAGCGCGATCGCCGTCGCCAGAAGCGCCATCGGTGCGATCGCCGACCGCCACCTGCGTTGCGCCAGCACCTGGACCATGTCGCCTCCTGTGTCGCCGCCTGCGGCGCACCACGACGACGTTCGACCCCGGACAATCGTGCAGCGAGCATAAACCGGGCGTTCCCGCGAGTCGAGGGCCGGCCGCCGATTGGTCGTCCGGCATGACGCAGCCCGCCGCGTGCCGCGGGTCGGCCCCGCCCGGGACGTCTGCCCGGCGTCTGCTACTTGGCGTCGGCGTAGCAGCGCACCACGGACGGGCGCACCGGCAACGACACCTGGGAGCCGGGGAAGACGAGGTCGCGGGCGCGCTGGGCCGCGGCGACCACCAGGTCGCTGACGCGGTCGGCGTCGCCCTGGGCCGCGTGCACCACCAGCTCGTCGTGCTGGAAGAACACGATCTCGGCGTCCGGCACCTCGTCCATCAGCGACAGTCGCAGCGTCGTCATCCACACGGCCGCCCAGTCGGCCGCGGACGCCTGGATGACGAAATTCCGGGTGAAGCGGCCCCGGTCGCGCGCCGCGCGCCGTGCCCCGCCGTTACCGCCGTCGGCTCCGCTACCGACCAGGCGCCGCCAGGAGTCGGACGGGGGCGGGCAGGCACGGCCCAGCACGGACTGCACGACCGCGCCGGTCTCGCCGCGCAGCGCCGCCGCTTCGACGTGGCCGACGGCGGCCGGGTAGCGGACGCGCATGGTCGCCATGAGGCGCGCCGCCTCGCCGCTGGTCTGCCCGTACATGGCACCGAGCATGGCCAGCTTGGCGTGCCGGCGATCGCCGCCGAACCCGTCCGCGGCCAGCGCCGCATACAGGTCGGGGCCGGTCGAGAGTTGCGTCAGCGCAGCATCTTTGGACACCGCGGCGAGGATTCGCGGCTCCAGTTGAGCGGCGTCGGCCACCACCAGCGCATGCCCGTCCCGGGCCACGGCGGCGCGCCGAATCGACGCCGGCAGCTGCAGCCCGCCTCCGCCGCGGGTCGCCCAGCGGCCGGACACCACCGCGCCGGGCAGGAACTGCGCGGCGAGCCGCCCCTCGGCGGAGATCCACTCGGCCAGCCAGTGCCAGCCGTTGGCGGTGTAGAGCCGCGCCCGATCCTTGTAGTCGAGCAGCGGGGCGACGGCCGGGTGATCGATCTCGCGGAGCACCCAGGCCCGGGTCGATTCCAGTTCGAAGCCGTGCCGCCGGAATGCCTCTTTCACATCGCCCGGGGAGTCCGGGTTCACCGGGAAGCCGAAGGCGTCGCTGATCCGCGCGGCCAGCTCGGCGAGCCGGGCCGGCCGCTGACCGTCTACCGGCTCGGGGCCGAGCACCTCGGTGAGGATCTGCCGGTGCACGTCGGCGTCCCATGGCAGGCCGCGTTCGGTCATCTCGGCGGCGACTAGCGCCGAGCCGGACTCCGCCGCGAGCAGCAGCTTCAACGCACCGGCGGGCACCTCGATCCCCGCCCGACGTTGCGGGGCCGCGTGCGCGGCGTCGTCGATGCGGGAGAGCTGGTCCAGGTACGCGTCGACCAGCGCCCGGCATGACGCCGCAGCCGCCGGGGCGTCGGGCTCGGATCCGAAGAGCGGGGGCTGCTCGGTTCCGCCGCCACGGGCCGGCGCCGTCGGCGGCGGGTCGTCCGGCGCCGGCTGGCCGGCCGCCCGGGCCAGCACCGCGGCGGCGCGCAGCGGCTCGCCGAACCGCCCGGCCCGGCCGAGCAGGATCCGCTCGACGAGTGCGATGTCGTGACAGCGGCGCAGTCGCAGCCCGCCGGCGAAGAGCCGGCCGTAGTCCTGCACGGCATCGTCGAAGATCCATCGCGGATGGTGCCGCCGCTCCAGATCCCTCAACGCGGCGACGAGATCGCCGGCGTCGAGGTCCTGCGCCGGGGCCTGCTCGTCACCGTCGTCGGCGAAGCGACCGACCTTCGCGGTGCCCCGCCCGCCGAACGCCACCGCCACCAGCACCCGGTTATTGTCCCCCGGCGGCCGCGTCCTACGGATGCGGATGTGAATCGCAACAGTAAGTGTCCTGTTCTTGACGGCGGTTAGTGCCCGGCGAGGCGTGTCGCCGGGACGAGTCTCGCCCGGTAGCAGCTGTCGGACGGTTGTCGACCTTATGGCTGCTGGGGCGTCTTACTGTCCGTGACGGTTATAGACGCAGTTCGACATGAGACGTTTCCTGCCGGTCCGCGTGTGCGCGGTCGATTTGCTGCGCCGGTGGCGGTGTGGATCGGGGGACGCTTGGTTGTTCTAGGCGTGTTTGCCGTGGTCGCGGCGGTGCGAGATCGATCCATGTTGGATGCGTTGACCTCGTGGGACGGGAAGATATTCCTTCGTATTTCCGCGGGCGGATACTCGCCGGTACCTCCGGGCCCTTTGAGCAGGCAGGTCGATACGTCGATGGCGTTTTTTCCCGCGTATCCGTGGCTGACGCGGGTCGTGGGCGACTTCACCGGTATCGGTTTGGCTGCGGCGGGCTTCGTGATCACTGCGGCGGCGGGCGCAGGGTTGGCCCTCGGTCTGGCCGAACTCGCCCGGCAGATCGGCTTGTCGCGCCGCACCGGTTTGCTATGGGTAGGCCTGGTCGGTGCGTCACCACTGTCGGTGGTGTTCATCATGACCTATACCGAGGCGCTGTTTTGCGCGCTGGCAATCTGGGCGCTGGTCGCGGTGATGCGCTGGCAGTGGCCGGCCGCGGCGCTGCTGGCCGTCGCCGCCGGGGCCACCCGCCCGACCGCAGGCGCGATCATCGCTGTTGTCGTGCTGGGTGCCCTGTTGGAGGGCTGGCGTGCCGGGGGCAGACGGCGCATGGTGTGTTGGCTGTCGGCGGCGGCCGCGCCGGTCGGCCTCGCCGGCTATTTGGCGTTCGTCGCCGTGCGAACCGGAGCGTTGACCGGGTGGTTCCAGATCCAGTCGATCGGCTGGAATACTCGCATCGACGGCGGTAAGGCGCTGGTGGTGTTCATCGGTAAACAGCTGGAAGGGCCGTGGAGCCTAATGGAAGCGGCCACCGTCGCGGTGATCGTCTCGGTGCCATTCCTGCTGTGGGCCGCGGTGCGCATCCGCCTGCCGTGGCCGCTGATGCTCTACAGCATTCTGGTGGTCGCGATGGCGCTTTTGAGTGACGGGGTGATGAACTCGAAGATCCGGATGCTGTTGCCTGCACTGCCGTTGCTGCTGCCGATCGCCACCGGCCTCGCCCGGCTGCGCACCTCCACCCAAGTCGTCACCGTCGCGGTCGCGACGGTGGTGTCGGGGTGGTTCGGCGCCTACTGCCTGCTGATCTACACGCACGCCATCTGAAACAATCCTGTTGTCCACCTTTCCGAGACTCGGGCGTCTGTACGGGTATGCGGGATCATCAGTCCATGGGCACGCAACCAGGCTCGGCCACCGGGGCCGACGTGGGCTCGCCTGCGCTGGCCGGGTCCGGCGAGCCGGATCCGGCAGCGATGTTCCTGGTGCACTACCTGGATCTGGTGCGGCTGGCGCGGCTACTGCTCGATGACCGGGAGACCGCCGAGGACATCGTGCAAGACGTTTTCGCCGCGATGCAGTCCCGCTGGCGGAAACTACCCGATGAGTCGGCCGCCCTGCGCTACCTGCGCGCATCTGTCGTGAACCGATCCCGGTCGGCGCTTCGTCGCAGGATCGTGCAGCGCCGACACGATCGACAGCTGGCAGCCCACCCACCGGTGGTCGCGGCCGAAGAGGCGGTATTAGCCCGCTTCGAACACGCGGCAATCCGCGCCGCGGTGGCAGCACTTCCGCGTCGGCAGCGTGAGGTAATCGTGCTGCGTTACTTCCAGAACCTGTCGGTCGCCGAGACGGCAGCGGTGCTGAAAGTAAGCCCGGGCGCGGTGAAGTCCTCGGCCAGCCGCGCCCTGGATACGATCGAAACCAGCCTGCCGAGGCAATCATGAATTGTGAAACTGAGGACAAGGTTCGCGCAGCGCTCGCCGAGCAGGCCGCGGGGATCACCCCTGCGACGCTGCGTCATCCGGATCTTCCCCGGCCGCGGCGCCGCCGGCCGCCCGTCCCGCTGGTAATGGCCGCCCTCGTCGTCGCGCTCTTGGTCGGCGGCAGTATCGGCATGACCGCGTTTCGCAGCCCCGACACCGCACAAGCACTGGCAACGCGCGTGCCCACGGTCACCATCGGGGCCGTGCTCCCCACATCCGGGAGTGTGACGGTTATCGACGGCATCAAGATCCCCACCCCGCCCGCCTGGACGGTCACGGAACTGACGCCACGTGCTGGCGCCCGGCAGGTGTGTCTCACCAAAGCCGACCAGGGCGGCACCAGCTGCGCCCGCGGGATGGTCTTCACGATCGCCGCCACCGCGAATGGACAGACCGCCGCGATCACTACCCGACCGCCTGATCTGTGCCCCGGAGCCAAGCAGATCATGACCTACCACCCTGCCGTGACCATCGACAAACGACCGGCTGTCAAATACCAGATCCAGTGCGACGGCCGCGGCAACACCGCCGAATACTGGCAGCTCACCGACCAGACCCTGTCGATCAGCACACCGCTGACGGGCGACCCGGAAACCTACGAGCACATCATCGCGGAAATCGACCTACACGCCTGGGCCCACCAACCGTGACGTAATACCGGCGGCCGACGTTGCGGCCCTTCAACGATCACCCCGTGCAGTACCTCGAATGGAGGGACGATCATGTCCAGACTTCGGCAGGTTCTACTCGCAACCGTTGCGATCTGCGGCCTTGCAGTCGCGACCGCGGCGACTGCAAGCGCGTCCACCGTGCCCGAGAAGGACCAACACTGCGTCGAATCGGCGAACACCGACATCATCGACTGCTTCGACACTCTGGCCGAATCGCTATCTGTGGCGACAGGCGGCGCTGTGAACCTCACGGCGGCGGCCGCGGAGAACCTGAGCCAGGCCGACCTCGACCGACTGCTAAATCCGACCTCCCCGCAGGCCACCTATGTGCATGCGATCTTGTGGACCGAACAAGGCGGTAGCGGCAGCAGCCTGACGTTCTACGCGGGTTTCGTGTGCGGCACCACCGGGTCGGCCACCTGGACGTACTTCCAGTCGCCGTGGAACAACAACTTCGAATCCGGGCACACCTACTCCGGCTGCAAGATGCGACTCTACGACGGCAACACCGCCTCGGGCTCCCCGAGCTATCTCATCGGCGTCGACGCGATGGTCAACTCCTTCGCCTCCTTCAACAACCAGGCATCATCGGCCCGCAGCTGCGGGTCCGCACTGTCCTGCGTCTAGATCATCACGCCATCCGGTTGGGGTCGCCTGGGCCGCCCCAACCGGATGTTCCGTGAACGATCGTCCACCGAACGCAGTCGTCGCCTCGCTCCGGGATCGGCGTGTCGAGTTCCGTGACCCGTGTCCGTGAGCTATGTACTGCGCAATACGGCGGTAAACGGCTCCGCGTCTTTCATTTCTTTGCTTTGCCGCCGCTTTGGCAAGTTCGGATGGATGTCACAGACAACTCCCCCTTATCGATTCAGACTCGATGGGACAATAGGAGTTGTGCTACAAAGCAGCCCCGCATCCACGCGCGCCCCGCGCGGGTCGTGGGCTGCCTGGCTCCGGCGGGACCTGCCGCATTGGTGGTTGCCCGCGGTGACCGCGCTGGCGGCGGCCTACACCATGCTGACCCTGCTGGTGCTGGCCGGTTCCAGCCTCACCGATCTCGACGGATACATCTACGACCTGCACCTGGTGCCGATCGACTCGGACCTGCGGCTCCCGGTGCAGCTATGGGTGTTCTTCGGCCAGCGCGCACCGGCGATGATCATCGCCGGGCTGGTGGCGGTGTGGTGTGCCCGCCGCGCCCGGAGCGTGCGGCCGCTGGTGATGTACGGCCTGGCCGCGGTCGGGTTCGTGACCAGCGTGCTCGCCCTGAAGCACGTCACCGGCCGCGTAGGTCCGCGCTACACCGACATCGCGCACACCGTCTGGGACGGCGGCAATATCTTCCCGTCCGGCCATGTCACCGGGACCGTCGTCATGTACGGCCTGATTGCGCTACTCGCACCGCAGGCCCATCGGCGGCTCATGACGATAGTGGCCGTGGTGCTGTCCGTCACAGTGGGAGTCGGCACGACCGCTCTCAACCTGCATTGGGCCACGGACGTGGTCGGCGGATGGCTGAACGGCGCGCTGGTGCTGCTCGTGGTCTGGGCGATCACCCCGCGCGTGGAGCACCTGCTCCTGTCGCACTGGCGCCGACTGGCCAACTGGTATCGCGCCACCACCCGGGCGGGCAGCGACCTGCCGTTCGATACGACCGCGCTCCGGGAACGGGACCAGCCGGCCGCCGGCCGACGCTAGCGATCCAGCTGGCGGGGTTGGTGCACTAGCAGTCCGACGCTCGTAGGCCGCGAACCGCGTCATCCACGCGTGGCCCACCTGACGGATGCAGTCGGCTGTAACGGATCGGCGCCCTGCAGCGCTTGATCATTGCGGGCAATTCGAAATTTGCGGTGATCGGCTCGCTCACAGGGGGAGGTTTCGTGCCGTGACGCGCCGGTCCGCGCACAATCCGAACTCCTCACGCGGACCAGCGGACCAGGCCATGCTCACCGAAGCCCTGGAAAAGGCGCAGGCCGGTGACGAGCACGGTTTCACGACGCTGTACGTCGAGTTCGCGCCCCGACTGCTTCGTTACGCGACGGCGATCGTCGGGCAGGACGCCGACGATGTCACGTCTGAGGCGTGGTTGCACATCGCGCGAGATCTCCGAGGCTTCACGGGCGACGTCGACGCCTTCGCCGGCTGGGCCGCGCGCATTGTCCGCAATCGGGCCATCGACCTGGCGCGATACCGATCGCGGAGGCCGAGCTCCGTGACCGGGACCGGCGAGCTGCCCGACCTGCCCACCGACCAGGACAGTTCGGACGAGGCCCTCGAGCACGCGGCCACGCGGGCGGCCATCGCGGTGATCGCTTCGCTGCCCAAGGATCAGGCCGAGGCGGTACTGCTCCGGATCGTCGTCGGACTCGATACTCAGTCTGCTGCGCGGGTTCTCGGGAAGCGTCCGGGCGCGGTGCGGGTGGCAGCCCATCGCGGCTTGAAGACCCTGGCCCGGCGCCTCGAAACGAAGCATGACGAGGTTCGCATCGATGATGTGTAACGCGCACGCGCCGCTGGACGCTGATGTGGTGTGACCATGAAGCGACATCGGGCGACCCCGTCCAGAGGTACACGCGAGGAGCTGCTGAACGGCATCGCAGCCGGTGACAGTGTCCTCGACGGCGTGGTACGTGCCGCGATGGCCCCTCCCGATCCGGGCGAGCTGAATGGTCTTCCGGCCGCGGTCGCCGTCTTCCGATCCGCGGAAGCCCCGGCGTCGCAGCAGCAGCAACCTCCACAGAAGGAACGCACCATGCTCAAGGCAATCGTGGCAGGTGCCACGCTGACCAAACTCATCGCGGGCGCCGCCACAGCGGCGGCCGTCGGCGGCGTGACGGTACTCGCGGCACACACCACCACCCCGCCATCGGTCGACCCCGGCAACTCGTCCGTTGTTGCGGTTCAGACGACGACGGATCAACCGGCGATGAACGAGGTGCCCCGCGTCACGATGACAGTGCCGCCGGTACAGACGACGGACCAGGCGGCGCTTGCTGCGGACGAGACGGAGACGGAAACGGAGCCGGCGACGGCGACCCCCTCGACATCGACCACGACAACTCGCGAACCGAACGCAGCGCAGATTGCCGGCCTGTGCAACGCCTGGCAGGCACACGCCATGCACGCCGGTGATCGGGGCAAGTGGATGGACGCCACTGCCTTCCGCGCCTTGGCGTCGGTCGCCGCCGGCAGCGCATCGACCGGCGACGAGGGCGCCGATACCACCGAAGCCACCGATAGCACGGGTACTACCGAAGCCACCGATAACAGCGATAGCACCGATACCACGGATGCCACCGAACAGGACGTCGTCAACGCCTACTGCGACGAGTTGATCGGACCGCGCGCATCGGTGACGGTCGCCAGCCCCACGGGCACCGCGGAGCGCCCGGGCCGCCCGGCGATGCCCACGCAGGCCACCCAGCATCCGAGCCGCCCGGCGATGCCCACGCAGGCCACCCAGCATCCGAGCCGCCCGGCGATGCCCACGCAGGCCACCCAGCATCCGAATCGCCCGGCGATGCCCACGCAGGCCACCGAACGTCCGAGCCGCCCGGCGATGCCCACGCAGGTCACCCGGCATCGCGCTCCGCAGGTCTCCACCACGCAGAGCCCCGAACCTGTGACGACCGAAACAGTCGCGCCCTAGCCGGCAGGCCAGCGACATAACGAGCCGAGCCGGAACGCCGTCAGTACGCGGCGTTCCGGCTCGGCTCTTGAGTTTCTCCGGCGCACGCCCCGGCGGCGCAAGGCCTACAAGTACATGCCGGTTTGCGCGCCGTGCACGTCCTTGCCGACGGCGTGCAGGTCTCGTTCGCGCAGCACCAGGTAGGTTTCGCCCGCGA
>JBIQMQ010000088.1:0-9989 GCA_044463185.1 Nakamurella lactea
ATCGAGTTGTAGAGGTGCGCGGACAGCCGCAGGTACCCGCGGCCCTCGAAATCGGCGAAGGCGCAGGCGATGCGCACCTGATCGGAGAACGGCACGCGCAGACCGCTGGCCTCGTCGTGGCTCGAGCCGAGATCGCCCGGCAGCCGCAACAGCCGCAGCCCGCCCACCGGCTGCCCGACGTCCGGCACCGGGTCGTCCATCACGGCGCGCAACGCCTGGGCGACGATCTCGGTACCCGCGTCGAGCAGGTTCGAGGTCCGGGTGCGGGTGGCGGCCCAGCCGACGGTGTCCTCGATGTACCGCCAGGCGAACGGCGCGACGAGCCAGGCCGTGGTGTCGAGAGTGCCGGTGTGGTCGAACCTCTCGGGGAACGGCAGCCTCGCGCCCCACGAGTCGATGGTCGGATCCAGCCTCCGGCCGTCGCCGCGCGCGACGATCACGGCGGCTCCGCGCGGGGCGCAGGCGAACTTGTGCAGGTTGCCGATCCAGTAGTCGGCCTCGCGGCAGACCGGCTCGGCGACCATGCCGGGGGCGTGCGCGCCGTCCACCATGGTGCTGACCCCGGCCTGTCGGGCCATGACGCAGATTCGGTCGACCGGGAAGGCCCGCGCCGTGGCGGACGTGATCTGGTCGATCACCAGCAGCGAGGGCCGGTGCCGGGCGACGGAGGCGGTCACGATGTCCAGCGTCTCGTCGGCCGTGGCGGCCAGCGGGATGTCGACGGTGACGAAGCGGCCGCCGGTGCGGCGCGCCGCGCGCTCGGCACCCATCGACACCGCGCCGTACCCGTGGTTCGTGACCATGACGTCGACCGGGCCGGTGCCCATCACGGAGTTGAAAACGGCGGTGGCGCCGGCGGAGTCGTTGAGCACGAACGCCAGGTGGGCGGGGTCCACGCCGAGCAGACCGGCCATGTCGACGCGCGCCTCGGCGATGTGCTCCGGTAGCGACGCGAACCAGCGGACCGGGTTCGCCTCCATGAGTTGCCGCAGCCTGGCCTGCTCCTGCTGCACCGCCACCGGGACCGCACCGAACGAGCCGTGGTTGAGGTGCGTCACGCTCGGATCCAGTGACCACTGCGGGCCAGGCGCGAATGTCGTCATACCGAAAGTCACCCTACGCCGCCGCGACGCCAACGGGTCCGGGGCGGGACGAGGCTGCCGTAGGCTGGCCGAATGGCTGGAGCAGAGATGACGTATCGCAGGCTGGGCACCTCCGGGCTGGTGGTGTCCGCCGTCGGGCTCGGCTGCAACAACCTGGGCCGCGCCGGTTCGACCACGGCCGACCCGGCCGCCGCGACCGCCGTGGTGCATGCCGCCCTGGACGCTGGGATCACCTTGTTCGACACCGCCGACGTGTACGGCGCGCCCTGCGGCAGGTCCGAAGAGCTGCTCGGTGTGGCGCTGGGCGCGCAGCGCGAGAACGTCGTCATCGCAACGAAGTTCGGCATGGATGCGCGCGGCGCCAACGGCGTCGACTTCGGCGCCCGCGGGTCGCGCCGCTACATCCGGCAGGCCGTGGAGGCGTCGCTCAGGCGGTTGAACACGGACTTCATCGACCTCTACCAGATGCACGAGCCGGATCCCGAGACGCCGCTGGAGGAGACCCTCGCCGCGCTGCACGACCTGGTTCGCGAGGGCAAGGTTCGCTACCTGGGCCACTCGAATTTCGCCGGCTGGCAGCTCGCCGACGCGGCCTGGACCGCCCAATCGGCCACCCGCACCCCGTTCGTGTCCGCGCAGAACGACTATTCGCTGCTGAATCGCGGCGCGGAGCTGGAGCTGATCCCGGCGGCGCACGCCTTCGGCGTCGGGCTGCTGCCGTACTACCCGCTGGCCAACGGCCTGCTCACCGGCAAGTACAGGCGGGACACGGTGCCGGAAGACAGCCGGCTCGCGAGGTTCAAGCCTGGACTGTTGGACACCGCCCCGTGGGACGTGCTGTCCGCGCTGCAGGCGTTCGCCGACGAACGGGGCATCAGCATGGTCGACGTGGCGATCGGCTGGCTGCTGGCCCGGCCGCAGGTGACATCGGTGATCGCCGGCGCCACGCGTCCGGAGCAGGTCGCCGCGAACGCCGCCGCTGGCACCCGGTGGGAGCCCACCGACGAGGAGCTGTTGCGGCTCAACGACATCGCCCCGCTGGGCGCCTGACTGGCGCACCGTTCGTGAGCACCGCCGATCCCGGCCGCACGCCGGGCCCCGCGTCGGGTCCCGGCCAGGGCGCCGGCCCGCGCCGCCCGCATTCCCTCGCCGTCGCGGCGGTCGCCGTCACGTTCGCCGCGTCGGGCATCATCCTCACGTCCGCGGTCTCCCGCATGCCGGAGATCAAGGCGCGGGTCGGCGCCACCGCCACCGAACTCGCGTTCGCCCTGGTGTGTGTCGGCATCGGCTCGATCATCGCCATGCCGTTCGCCGGCCGGCTGGTCGACCGGTTCGGCACGGCCCGCGTCGTCGGCACGTTCGCCACGATCGCGGCGGCCGGCTGGGCGCTGGTGCCGTTCGCGAACTCGGTGCCGCAACTCGCCGCGATCCTGTTCCTGGTCGGAATCGGCGTGGGCGTCTGGGATGTCGGCATGAACGTGCAGGGGTCCATCGTGGAGCGGGCCCGCGGCCAGGTGCTGATGCCGCTGTGGCACGGGCTGTTCTCGGTGGGCGCGGTGGTCGGGGCGCTGCTCGGCGCCGCGGCCGCGAAGTGGGGCATCGCGCTGGGATTGCAGGTGCCGGTGGCGTCCGGCGTGCTCTGGGCGCTCACCGTCGCGTCCTGCCTCGTGTACCTGCCCAACCCGGCCAGCGACACCGTGGTGGCGGCCAGCGAGCGCCCCGACGCGCCTGCCGCCGTGGTTCCCGCCGGGAATGACGCCGCAGCCGCGCCGGCCGCATCGGCCAAGCGACGCCGCCTCCGGGTCACCCCGCTGGAATTGCTGCTCGGGTTGATCATGCTGTCCACGGCGCTCGGTGAGGGCGCCGCCAACGACTGGCTGGCCGTCGCGCTGGTCGACGAGCGCGACGCCCCGGCCGCGTTCGGGGCGCTGGCGCTGGCCGGATTCAACGTGACGATGGCCATCGGCCGGTTCGCCGGCGGGCCGCTGATCGCCCGATTCGGCCGCACCCGGGCGCTGCGCGCCGCCGGCACGATCGCCGCCGCGGGCGTGCTGACCCTGTGCCTGGTCCCGGACACGACGGCGGCGCTGCTCGGGTCCGCGGCCTGGGGCCTCGGGCTGGCCATCGTGTTCCCGTCCGCGGTCTCGGCCGCTGGTGAGATCCCGGGGCGGGCCGCACAGGCGATCGCCACGGTGTCCACCATCGGCTACGGCGGGTTCCTGCTCGGCGCGCCGCTGATCGGCACCCTGGCGCACGCCATCCCGCTGCTGGACGCGCTGCTGGTGGTGGCCGCCTTCGCCATTCTGATCGTGGTCCTCGCCCCCGCCGCCCGGGAGCGCAGGACGAGCTCCTCGGGCACGTCTCGGTGAGCCGAGCCCGAGCGAACCGGGCGCGCGCCGGCTGGGCCCGGGCCGCCGGCCTGGCCCTGGGCGTGGCGCTCGACGCCGTCGCCGGCGACCCGCGCCGGTGGCATCCCGTGGCCGGCTTCGGCCGGGCGGCGTCCTGGCTGGAGCGTCGCCTGTGGGCGGACTCGCGTCCGCGCGGCGCGCTCTACACCGTGCTCTGCGTGGGCGGCGCCGCATCGCTGGGCGCCGCGTTGACCCGGATCGGCCGGGGGTCCGCGGTGGCCCGCACCGGCGTGACGGCGCTCGCCACCTGGGCCGTGCTCGGCTCCAGAAGCCTGGTGTCCGAGGCGATGTCGGTCCATGCCCTGCTCGAATCCGGCGACCTGGCCGGCGCCCGGGAGCAGATCACGCACCTGGTCGGCCGTGACCCGTCGGGGCTGACCGCGGACGAGATCGCCCGCGCCGCAGTGGAATCCGTGGCCGAGAACGCGTCGGACGCCGTCGTCGCCCCGTTGTTCTGGGGCGCCGTGGCCGGTGTCCCGGGCCTGCTCGGCTACCGCGCCGTGAACACGCTCGACGCCATGGTGGGCTACCGCAACCCCCGCTACGCACGGTTCGGCTGGGCCTCGGCCCGGCTGGACGACGTCGCCAATCTGGTGCCGTCGCGAGCGACAGCCGTTGCGGTGGCGCTGATCTCGGGTTCGCCCGGGAGCACCTGGGCAGCTACCCGACGCTTCGCCCGCGCCCACCCCAGCCCCAACTCCGGGTGGTGCGAGGCGGCGTACGCCGCGGCCCTCGGCCTGCAACTCGGCGGCAGCAACAGCTACGGCGGGCGCGTCGAAAATCGGCCGCGGATCGGCACCGGCCGCGCCCCGGCGGCGTCCGATATTCCGGCGGCGGCGCAACTCACGAAAAGCGTCATACTCGTCACAACGATCGGTGCCGCAGCAACGGCTCCTGCGGCAACGTCGCTGGTCAGGAGGATTTGCGGGCCGCGCGGCCGCTGGCCGCATGGGGTAGAGTGACGGTGCCCCGCGCGCCTCGCGCAGGGTGGTGCACACCCAGCGAAGACCGGTGAGAATCCGGCGCTGTCCCGCAACGGTACTGTCGCGCACGACGCGGCGAGCCCGGACGCCTGATGTGCGCCGCGAAACCAGTCCTCGGAGGAAGGGCGGTTCCGTAGGCGCCCACTCCTCGGACGCGACGGACGCACTTCGTCCTCCGCGTATCGATGGAGGATGACGAATGTCATTGCAGCGCAGTACGTTCAGACACCGGCTCGTCACGGCGCTTGTTGCCGTCGCGACCACACTGAGCCTGGTCGCGGGGTGCGCCGGCAGCCCGGGCAACGCCACACAGCAGACCCCGTCGGCCGCGACACAGCAGACCAGCGAGCAGGCGACGAGCTCCACGGCGGGCAGCACTGCGACACAAAGCCCCGTCGGAGAAAGCCCTGCGGCGAGCACCGCGTCGTTCCCGGTCACGGTCACCGGTGACAACGGCGACGTGACGGTCGCCGAGCAGCCCGTCTCCATCGCCTCGCTGTCGCCCACCGCGACCGAAATGCTCTACGCCATCGGCGCGGGCGACCAGGTCACCGTCGTCGACAACTTCTCCGACTACCCGGCGACCGGCCTGCCGGAGGCCCGCGTCGACGCCTACCAGCTCAACGTCGAGGCGCTCACCGCCTACAAGCCGGACCTGGTGATCATCAGCGGCGCCACCCCCGACCAAGAGGCGGCGTTCGCCGCGCTGGGCATGCCGATGCTGGTGCAGACCGCCCCCGCCGACCTGGACGGAGCGTTCGCGCAGATCGAGACGCTGGGGCAGGCGACCGGGCACGTCGCCGAAGCGACTGCGCTGGTCACGAGCCTGAAGGACCGGGTCGCGGACATCGTCGCGCAGGCGCCGGCGACCGACCCGCCGCTGACCTACTACTACGAGCTGGACCAGACCTACTACTCCGTCACCTCCGACACGTTCGTCGGCCAGGTGCTCGCCGATCTGGGGCTGGCCAGCATCGCGGACAAGGCCGAGGGCGCGGCGGCTGCGGCCGGATACCCCCAGCTCAGCGCCGAGTACATCTTGCAGTCCGATCCGGACTACATCTTCCTCACCGACACCGTCTGCTGCGGCCAGTCCGCCCAGACCGTGGCCGAGCGCGATGGCTGGTCCGTGCTGTCCGCCATCACCGACGACCGGGTGGTCCCGCTGGACGACAGCATCTCCTCGCGTTGGGGGCCGCGCATCGTCGACCTGATGGAGACCGTGCTCACCGCGCTGAAGGATCACCCGGTTTCGCGATGACAGCGAGAACGGCGCCGTCGTCGGCACCGGGGACCGACACGGCCCCCGGTGCCGGCCGGCGGCGGCGCACCCTGCGCCTGCCCGTGCTGATCTCGCTGGGACTCCTGGTGGCGGCGATGGTGCTGAGCATCGCGCTCGGGCCGGTGGCGATCAGTCCCGGCGATCAGCTGTCGACGCTGCTCGCCAAGCTGCCCTGGGTCGGCTACCACTCGGACGTCCCGGCGGTGCAGCAGGCCATCATCTGGGACGTGCGGCTGCCGCGGGTGGTGCTCGCGGTGCTGGTTGGTGCGATGCTGGCCGGCGGCGGCGCCGCCTACCAGGGCGTACTGCGGAACTCGCTGGCCGACCCGTACCTGCTGGGCGTCGCGGCAGGCGCCGGGCTGGGCGCCACCGGGGTCATCGTCGCCGGGTACGGCGGCACATCGCTGCTACCGGTCGCGGCGTTCGCCGGGGCCATCCTCGCGGTCGCGCTGACCTACGTGGTCGCCGTCTCCGGCGCCGAACAGGCCGGCAGCTACGCGATCATCCTGGCCGGCGTCGCGGTGGCCGCCATGCTCACCGCCATCCAGACCTACCTGCAGCAACAGCACTCCGACCAGATGCGGCAGATCTACAACTGGATCCTGGGGTCGTTCTCGTTCGCCTCGTGGACGGACGTCGGGGTGGTGCTGCCCTATGTGGCGATCTCGGCCGCCGTACTGCTCACGCACCGCCGAATCCTGGACGTGCTCCGGGTCGGCGGCGAGGAGGCGGCCACGCTCGGCGTGCACCCGGGCCGGGCCAGCCTGATCGTGATCGCCGCCGCCACTTTGGGCACCGCGGCGGTCGTCTCGGTGAGCGGGCTCATCGGCTTCGTGGGCATCGTGGCCCCGCACGCGGTGCGGCTGGTGGCCGGCGCCAGCTACCGGGTGCTGCTGCCCGTGGCCATGATCGGGGGCGGCGCGTTCCTGGTGCTCGCCGACCTGGTGGCGCGCACCATCCAGTCGCCCTCCGAGGTGCCGATCGGGGTCATCACCGCGTTCGTCGGCGGACCGTTCTTCCTCGTCGTGCTGCGGTCCCGACGTAGTCGGCACGGGGTGCTGTGATGCTGCGACTCGACTCGATCGGAGTGCGCTACGGCGATCATGACGCTGTCCGCGATGTGACATTCACTGTGGCGGAAGGGGAATGGCTCGGCGTCATCGGCCCGAACGGAGCCGGGAAGTCGACGTTGCTGCGCGCCGTGGCCTCCCTGCAGAAGCACATCGGCACGGTGCGGGTGGACGGCACGTCGCTAGACGGCCTGTCGCACCGCCGGCTCGCCCGGCTGGTCGCCTACGTGCCGCAGCAGCCCGAGAAGCCCGCCGGCATGACGGTTCTCGACTACGCGCTGCTCGGCCGCACGCCCCACATCGGCTACCTCGGGGTCGAGTCCGCAGAGGACCGGCGGCAGTGCGGGGCGCTGCTGGAGCGGCTGGGCATCGGCCACCTGGCCGGGCGCACCCTGCCGACCCTGTCCGGAGGAGAGATGCAGCGCGCCGTGCTGGCCCGGGCGCTGGCTCAGCAGGCTCCCGTGCTGCTGCTGGACGAGCCGACATCGGCGCTGGATCTCGGCAACCGCGTCGACGCCCTGGAGCTGGTCGACGAGTTGCGGCTGGAACGCGGCCTCACCGTGGTCAGCGCCATCCACGACCTGACCCTCGCCGGGCAGTTCACCGACCGGCTGGTGCTGATGGACCGCGGCAGCGCTGTGGTATCCGGCATGCCCTCCGAGGTGCTCGACCCGGACCGCCTGTCGCACCATTTCGGCGGGAACGTGCACGTGCTGCACGACCCGTCCGGCGCGCTGATCGTCGCCCCGGTGCGCGCACATACGCACCTGGCGGCGGAGAACCGGCAGAGCCTCAAGGCGCTGGGCGGATGATCACCCTGGTGCTCGGCGGGGCACGATCGGGCAAGTCCGAGCTGGCGGAGCGCCTCGCCGCCGCGTCCGCCCAGGCGCGCAGCTGCGGCGTCAGCTACGTCGCCACCATGCAGGTCGGGGATGACGCCGCCCTCGCGGAGCGGGTGGCCCGGCACCGGACGCGCCGACCCGCGGGGTGGGTCACCGTCGAGGCGGGCGCGGATCTGCCGGACGTACTCGGCTCGGTGACCGGCACCGTCCTCCTCGACTCGCTGGGGCCGTGGCTGGCCGGGCACGACACCTCGGGCACGGGGGTTTTCCACGCCGACACCGCCGCCCTGTGCGCCGCGCTCACCGCCCGGGTCGGCGACACCATCGTGGTCTCCGACGAGGTCGGCCTGGGCGTGATCCCGGCGACGGCGATGGGCGGCGCGTTCCGCGACGCGCTCGGCTCGCTGAACCAGGCCGTCGCCGAGGTCGCCGACCGGGCGCTGCTCGTCGTCGCCGGCCGGGTGCTGACCCTCGACCCACCCCCGGACCGCTGATGCTGCACGCACTTTCGTTCCTCACCATCGCCGGACGCGCCGCGCCGCGCCGGGCGGGCAGCCCGACGCCGCGCGCTCTGTTGTTCTTCCCCGTGGTCGGCGCGCTGATCGGCCTGGCCGTCGGCTACGCGTGGTGGGGCGCGGGTCGGCTGTGGCCGCCGCTGGTGGCCGGGGCGATCGCACTTGCGATCGACGCAGCCATCACCGGGATGCTGCACCTGGACGGGCTGTCGGACTCGGCCGATGGACTGATCGCGCCGATGGACCGGGCGCGGCGCCTGGAGGTGATGCGGGATCCGTCGGTCGGGGCGTTCGGCGCCGTGACGGTGATCGTGGTGCTGCTGCTGCGGCTGTCCGTCTTCGCGTCGGTGCCGGCCGCGCCGCTCACGGTGGCGGCGCTGTGGTGCGTGTCGCGTGCGTCGATGGCCGTGATTGCGATGACGCAGCCCTACGCCCGGTCGTCCGGCGGTCTGGCCAGCGCGTTCCTGGGCGGGCGGCGCGCCGCGGTCGCCGCCGGGGTGGCGGCGACCGCCGTGGCGATCGCGGTGCCGTTGGCGGTGGCCGGCTCGGGGTGGCACGGACCGATGGCGCTCGCCGCCGCCCTGGCCGGGGCCGGCGCGATCGCCCTGTTCGCCCGGGCCCGGATCGGCGGGTTCACCGGGGACGTGCTCGGCGCCGCCGGGGTCGTCGCCGAGACCGTGGGCCTCGTGACATGGGCGGCGCTGTGACAACGGGCGAGGGCGGCGTCATTCTCGGCGTCAATCCCGGCGGCCGTCTCGGCGGCCGTCCCGGCGCGATCCCGGGCAGCCCCGCGGGGCGACCCGGCGCGATCCCCGCCGCCGGAACACATGGCGGCGACGCCGAGATCGTCGCCGCGGCACTGGGTGTCGACCCGGCGTCGCTGCTGGACCTGTCCGCGTCGATGAACCCGGCCGCAGCCGATCCGCTGCCCATCGTCCAGAAGCACCTGCGGGCGGGGCTGGACCGGTACCCGAACCCGGCGCGCGCCACGGCGGCCCTGGCCGAGGCAATGGGAGTGGACCGGGATACGCTGCTGCTGACCAACGGCGGGGCGGAGGCGATCGCGCTCGTCGCGGCGGAACGCGGCGGCCGGGTGATCGAGCCGTCGTTCGCGTTGCATCCCCGGGGCGGCGGGCCGCTGTGGCGCGCCAATCCGGGCAGCCCGTCCGGCCTGCTGGCGGAGCCGGACGACACCGCGGACGTCTGGGACGAGGCGTTCTACCAGCTCGCCACCGGAGCCTGGACCCGCGGCGACGCCGACGCGGCGGTGGTCGGATCGCTGACGAAACTCCTTGCGGCGCCGGGACTTCGGGTCGGCTACATCCTGGCGGATCCGCGTCTGGTGGCGGCGTGCCGCGCGCGGCAGCCCGGCTGGTCGGTGAACGGGCTGGTGTGCGCGGCGCTCCCGGACCTGTTGGCGTCGGTCGACCTGGCGGACTCGGCCCGGCGCGTCGCAGACCTGCGTCGCGAACTTACGGCCGTACTCGCCACCCACGGATTCACGGCCGGGCCCTCGGACGCGAACTGGGTACTGGTCCGGGCGCCCGGGCTGCGCGAGGCGCTGGCGCCGCACGGCGTACTGGTGCGCGACTGCGCGAGCTTCGGCATGCCCGGGATTATGCGGATCGCGGTGCCGACCGCGGACGGCCTGGCCCGCCTCGACCGGGCCCTCACCTCCGCCGTGGGAGCCTGAGGTGGCGCTGGAGGGCCACCTCAGGCACCCACGGCGGGGAGAACAGAAGGAGTGAATATGGCGACGTCCGTTTTCGAGTCGGCCGCGGCCGCT
>JBIQMQ010000089.1:0-2622 GCA_044463185.1 Nakamurella lactea
GCCGCTGTACCCACACGGCCAGCCTAGCGATCTGCGGCGAGGCGCCCCGTGTGATCTTGCCCGAGCGGGGCCGGCCGCGGAGGCGATACCGTGCCACCATGCGCGCCCTGTATGCCACCGGTCCGAATCCCGACGATCCGCTGTCGATGGCGGCGGTCGGAGAGCGGCCCGAGCCCGACGTCCCCACCGGCTGGGTCCGGGTCGCGGTGCGTGCCGCGTCGATCAACCGGCACGACCTGTGGACGCTCGCCGGCGTCGGCATCCGCGCCGAGGAGTTCCCGATGATCCTGGGCTGCGACGGCGCCGGCGTGCTGGACGACGGCCGCGAGGTCGTGATCTACCCGGTGATCGGCGATCCCGGCGCCGCGGGCGCGGCCGGCGACGAGACGCTCGACCCGGCCCGCCGGCTGCTGACCGAGGGTGGTCACCAAGGATGTATGACGCAGTTCGTGGCGGTTCCGGCCCGGAATGTGGTGCCGAAGCCGGCGGCGCTCACGTTCGAGCAGGCCGCGACGCTGGGCACCACGTACCTCACCGCCTACCGGATGCTGTTCACCCGCGGCCGGCTGGCCCCGGGCGCGACGATCCTGGTGCAGGGCGCGACCGGCGGGGTGGCCACGGCGCTGATCCAACTCGGTGCGGCGGCGGGCATGCGGGTGTGGGTGTGCGCGCGAACCGCCGCGGGTCGCGAACGGGCCGAAAGGCTGGGCGCCGCAGCGGTTTTCGAGTCGGGTGCTCGCCTGCCGGAGCGGGCCGACGCGGTCTTCGAATCGGTGGGCGCCGCGACCTGGGCGCATTCCATGAGGGCGGTGCGGCCCGGTGGCACGATCGTGTGCTGTGGGGCGACGACGGGTGCCCAGCCACCGGCCGACCTGCAACGGCTGTTCTTCCTGCAGATCGCGGTGGTCGGCTCGACGATGGGCACGCTGGACGAACTGCGCAGGCTCATCGCGTTCTGCGACGCGGCCGGCGTGCAGCCCGTGGTGGATGCGACCTACCCGCTCGAGGACGGCGTGGCGGCGCTGGCCGCGGTCGAGGGCGGCGCGGCCGGCAAGGTGGTCCTCGCGATCTGAATCGGCGTCGCGCCCCGGCGATATTCTCGTCCGCATGGCTCCCCCGACCTCCGCGTACCGGATCGAACCGGCGACCGCCGAGCGCTGGCAGGACGTCGCCGAGGTCATGGGTACCCGCGGCGACCCGGCCCGGTGCTGGTGTCAGTACTTCCACCTCCGCGGCGCGGCGTGGAGCAATTCCCCGGGGTCGGCCAAGCGCGAGGCGTTGCGCACCCAGGTCTGCTGCGGCGACCGGCCGCCCGGGGTGCTCGCGTACGCCGACGACGGCGTGGTGGGGTGGTGCCAGGTGGCGCCCAAGGATTCGTTCGTGCGGCTGGCCTCGAGCCCGATCTCGGCGGCTCCCGCCGGCGATGCCGACCCCGAGAACCTCTGGGCGATCACGTGTTTCGTCGTACCGGTGCCGTGTCGGCGGCGCGGCGCGGCCTCGGCGCTGCTCGCCGGCGCGGTGCAGTTCGCTGCCGCGCACGGCGCCGCGTGGGTCGAGGGGTACCCGGTCGACACCGGCGGTGCCCGGAAATCCTCCGCGGATCTGTACCGCGGCACGGTCGGCCAGTTCCAGTCGGCCGGTTTCGCGATGCTGCGTCGGCCCACCGGGACGCATGCGGTGATGCGGCGCGCGGTGTGAACGCGCGCGGGGCGCCGCCGAGTGCCCGGTCGCGACAGGGCAGGATGGGCAGCATGACGGACACCACCACAGATCCCACGACTGATCCGATGACCGCCGCGTTCCGGGCGATGGCCGCCGACCAGTTCGAGCGAATCCGGCAGGGCGTGCAGAGCGTCAGCGACGGCCTCTCGCCGGAAGAAGCCGTCTGGCGGCCGGATGCCGACGCGAACTCGATCGCGTGGCTGCTCTGGCATCTGACTCGCATCCAGGACGACCACGTCGCTCACCTGGCCGGCGCGCCGCAGGTGTGGACGTCGCGGGGCTGGTTCGAGCGATTCGCGCTGCCGTTCGAGGCGGATGCGACCGGGTTCCGGCACACCAGCGCCGACGTGGCGGCGGTACGCACCGCTCCCGCCGACCTGGCCGCGTACCACGCCGAGGTGCACGACCTGTCGCTCTCCTATGCCGCCGGGCTGACCGCGGAGGAACTCGCGCGGATCGTGGATACCCGGTGGGATCCGCCGGTCACGGCATCCGTTCGTCTGGTCAGCCTCTGGGGCGACTGCCTGAAGCACCTGGGCCAGGCCCAGTACGTGCGCGGGCTGGCCCAGCGCGCCTCGGCCGGGTAAGCCACCCTGCGTCGTCAGGCGGCGAGGAGCCGGTGGAAGAAGTCGCGGTATCGCTGCAGACCGACGCGGAGTTCCTCGGTGGAGGCCTCGTCCTCGCGCTCCAGGCTCTGCTCCAGCCGCGTGTGCTCATCGGCGAACATGCTGGTCAGACGCGAAATGACGTCCGCCACGAGCACATCGGCGTCGACGACCGCTTGCCGGGGTTGGTCCACGAATGCGGTCTGGATATCGTCCCAACGGCGTGCGAACATCGCCGCCTCGTCCGAGTCGAGCAGCTGGCCCGCCGACCCGCGGGAAGCACTGTCCGCGACGT
>JBIQMQ010000089.1:2722-6687 GCA_044463185.1 Nakamurella lactea
TCGTCCGAGTCGAGCAGCTGGCCCGCCGACCCGCGGGAAGCACTGTCCGCGACGTGGCCTTCTGCGAATTGTTCACCCGCCCAGTCGTCGCCTTGTCGCTTCGGCATCCCCGCAGGTCCTAGGTCGGGGCGCCCCACCCCGTCCTGCGCCGTGGCAAGCCGCTCGGTCCCCCTGATCGCGGGTTCGTCGCTGGTCATGGTTCCGACCTCCTCGGATGAATCGCATGGTCTGCAGGGGCCCGATCGCCGGAGCTGCCCGCGTCAACGGTGGTATCGCCCGCCGAATCAGGTCGCAGCAATTCCTCGAACAGCGACCGGTATCGAAGAAGCGCTTCGCGCAGCTCCTCGGTGGTGGACTGCCGTTCGCGGTTCTGTCGCATCACCCGATGCGCAATGCGGTAGTTCTGCACCAGGTCGGGATGGTCGACGGAGATCAGAGCCGCCTGGGCCTCGAAGTCGTCGACCGGGTATCCGCGCTCGTTCATCACGACGGTGAGCAACGTGTCCGCCTCGGTGACCGCAAAGTCGGGCTGGTCGACGAAACGTTCCTGGATCGACAGCCACTGCTCGGAGTAGCGGGTCCGCGCGGCCAGCGTCAGGGGGCGAATATCAAGGCCGGCGCGCTCCTCCTCCCGGCGACGAAGTGCCTCCTCACCGGCCCGCCGCTGGCCTGCGCCGCCGACTGCGCGGTCGTACTCGGGCCCGAATCGCTGCCGCAGCCGACTGCTGCGCCGCTGCTGTGTGACCAGCACGATGACGACGACGATGATGACGACGACGGCGATACCGATGAGAATCCATCCCCAGACGGGCATGAGAACCTCCTACCGAACGGTGGTGTGCCGGGCTACGGCATGCGATTTCCGAAAATGTGCCGGCGCAAACGCGCTGCGCTGCGCGGAGGTCCTACCGCTTCGCGGCCACCGATCTCGCATCGCCTACCGTGGGCGACGCCGCCGTGTCGGTGCCACGGAGCTGCGGTGTCAGTGCCGCGACCTACGGTGACACGCATGGAGACGACGCAAGGGCGCAGCATGGACGACACCGCGCCGGCCTTGGATGACGCCGATGGGCAGGTAGCGAACGGCGTCATCGAGGCCCTCGCCGGGCCCGGGGCACGGCTGCGCCCAGACCAGCTCACCGCGATCACCGGTTTGTTGCGGCCGGGAGCACGTGTGCTGGTGGTGCAGGCGACGGGCTGGGGCAAGTCCGCGGTGTACTGGACCGCCACGGCGATCCGCCGCGCCCGTGGGTTCGGCCCGACGCTGGTCGTCTCGCCCTTGCTGTCGCTGATGCGCGATCAGGTCGCTGCCGCCTGCCGGGCGGGTCTACGCGCGGCGACGCTGAACTCGTCGAACGTGGACGCCTGGAGCCGGATCGAGGCGGAGTTGAAGTCCGGCGCCATCGACGTGCTGCTGGTGTCGCCGGAACGGCTGGCCAACCCGGGATTCGGCGCGCGGGTGATGGCGTCGCTGACCGGGTCGCTCGGCCTGCTGGTGATCGACGAGGCGCATGCCGTCTCCGATTGGGGGCACGACTTCCGACCCGACTACCGCCGCGTCGCCGACACGTTGCGCCGGCTCGCCGCGGACACGCCGGTGCTGGCCACGACGGCCACGGCGAACGGCCGGGTCACCGACGACGTCGCCGCCCAGATGGGCGAGCAGACGCTGATCGTGCGCGGGCCGCTGGCGCGCGCCAGCCTGCAACTCGCGGTGATCGACGGATTGACCCCGCTGGACCGGTTCGCCTGGGTCGTACAGCACCTGCCGCGGCTCCCTGGATCGGGCATCGTGTACACGCTGACCGTCGCCGACGCCGAGCGGCTGGCCGCCGCCATCACCGAGCACCACGGCGGGGCGGTGCCCGTGGCCGCCTACACGGGCGGGCTGGATCCGGCCGAGCGGGAGCGGCTGGAGGACGCCCTGCGGTCCAACCGGATCAAGGCCCTGATCGCCACCTCGGCGCTCGGCATGGGGTACGACAAGCCGGATCTCGGGTTCTGCGTGCATGTGGGAGCACCACCGTCGCCCGTGTCGTACTACCAGCAGGTGGGCCGCGCCGGACGCGGCATCGACCACGCCTCCGTCGTGCTGCTGAGCTCGCCGTCGGACGCCGCGGTGTGGGACTACTTCGCCACCGCCTCCATCCCCGATCCCGCGCAGGTGGCTCGGCTGCTCACCGTGCTGCCCGGGCCGGCGGACACCGCGGCCAGCGTGGTGGCGCTGGAGGCCGAATCCGGGCTGCGACGCACGCGGGTCGATCTGATGCTCAAGCAGCTCGCCGTCGACGGGGTGGCCGAACGCGACGTGGACGGGTGGCGATCCACCGGACGCAACTGGGAGTACGACGCCGCTCACTACGACTCCGTCGTCGCGACGCGCCGACGTGAGGCCGACATCATGCGCGACTACGCGCGCGGTCGGCGCTGCCTCATGCAACTCCTGCAGGAATCGCTGGACGACCCCACGGCCGCGCCGTGCGGTCGGTGCAGCGTCTGCCTCGGCGGCCTGCCGGAGCCGCTGACCGCACGCCCGGACGCCGAGGTGGCCCGTTCCGTCGGCCAGTTCCTGAGGCGGAGTTCGCATCGGATCGAGCCCCGAAAGATGTGGCCCGGCGGGGTCTTCGGTACCCGCGGCCGGATTCCGATCGGCGAGCAGGCGGCGGCCGGCCGCGCCCTGGTGTTCGCCGACGCGCCGGAGTGGCAGGAGCTGATCGCGGACGTGTTCGGCGGCGCTGACCGCGAGCCGCCCGAGGAACTCGTCACCAGCGTGATCGGATTGTTGGCCGAGTGGAGGGCCGAGTGGCCGCAACGCCCCAGCGTTGTGGTCGGGCTGCCCGCCGCGGGCCGGACGACGTTGACGGCCGGCCTGGTGCAGCGCGTCGCCGCCGCCGGCCGGCTCGACGTGGCCGAGCTGAGCGTGACGAGCCCCGCGCCACTCGACGCCTCGTCGCCGGTGGAGGCCGCACACTGGGCGTCGGCGATCGGCGTGCTGCGGCCGGAGGCCATTGCGGGTCAGGCGGTTCTGCTGCTGGTGGACGCCACCTCGTCGCTATGGCCCGTGACGATCGCCGCCTCCAAGCTGCGTTCCGAGGGCGCGACGGCGGTGCTGCCACTGGTCGTCCACCGAAGGCCGTGAACGGGCTATCCCTTGCTGACTACGATGATCGAATGGTGCCGGTCAGCAACATCGTCGCGTTCGCCGCCGTGGTCGTGGTGATCGTCGCGATCCCGGGTCCGTCGGTCCTGTTCACCATCAGTCGCGCCCTCACCGTGGGGCGGCGGGCCACCCTGATGACCGTGCTCGGCAACGCCGTCGGCGTGTTCGTGCAGGTGGTGGGAACCGCGTTCGGCATGGGCGCGCTGCTGGAACGTTCGACGCTCGCTTATTCCGCGATCAAATATGCCGGTGCCGCCTACATCGTCTACCTGGGAGTGCAGGCCATCCGGCACCGCCGCACGCTCACCGAGGCCCTGGGCCGGCGGAGCACCCCCATCACCTCGCGCAGGGCGGTCCGAGACGGGTTCATCGTAGGCGTGACCAATCCCAAGACGGTCGCGATCCTGGTTGCCGTGATGCCCGGCTTCGCGGTCCCGACGGCCGGGCACCTACCGCTGCAGCTTCTGATCCTGGGCTCGCTGTTCCCGTTGACGGCCCTGGTGCTGGACAGCGTGTGGGCGTGGGCGGCCGGCACGGCGCGCGCCTGGTTCGCCCGTTCCCCTCGTCGCACGCAGGCGATCGGCGGCGCGGGCGGACTGATCATGATCGGCGTCGGCGTGGACCTGGCGATCACCGGCCGGAAGGCCTGACCTCCGCCGCGCTCGACGCCGTCCGTTCGACGCATGCGGCCCTCCTCGCCTTATATGACGCCGCAGCGCTCCCGGGCGGCTACTTCTTGGTGTCCTTGGTGGTCGACTCGGTGGACAGCGCGGCGATGAACGCCTCCTGCGGCACCTCGACGCGG
>JBIQMQ010000089.1:6787-9942 GCA_044463185.1 Nakamurella lactea
GGTCGACTCGGTGGACAGCGCGGCGATGAACGCCTCCTGCGGCACCTCGACGCGGCCGACCATCTTCATGCGCTTCTTGCCTTCCTTCTGCTTCTCCAGCAGCTTGCGCTTGCGGCTGATGTCTCCGCCGTAGCACTTGGCGAGCACGTCCTTGCGCAGCGCGCGGATGTTCTCGCGGGCGATGATCCGAGATCCCACCGCCGCCTGGATCGGCACCTCGAACTGCTGGCGCGGGATCAGCTCGCGCAGCTTCGTGGCCATGGCGGTGCCGTAGGCATACGCCGCGTCCCGGTGCACGATCGCGGAGAACGCGTCAACCGCCTCGCCCTGCAGCAGGATGTCGACCTTCACGAGGTCGGCGGACTGCAGGCCGTCCTCCTCGTAGTTGAGCGAGGCGTAACCACGGGTACGTGACTTCAGCGCGTCGAAGAAGTCGAAGATGATCTCCGCGAGGGGCATCCGGTAGCGCAGTTCGACCCGCGACTCGGACAGGTACTCCATGCCCTTCATCGCGCCGCGTCGCGACTGGCACAATTCCATGACCGCGCCCACGTAGTCGTTCGGGGTCAAGATGGTGCAGTTCACCATCGGCTCGCGCACATCGGCGATCTTGCCGCCCGGCCACTCCGACGGGTTAGTGACGACGTGCTCGGACTTGTCCTCCATCGTCACGTGGTACACCACGTTCGGCGCGGTGGAGATGAGATCGAGCCCGAACTCCCGCTCCAGCCGGTCCCGAGTGATCTCGAGATGTAGTAGGCCCAAGAACCCACAGCGAAAGCCGAAGCCGAGCGCCATCGAGGTTTCCGGTTCGTAGTTCAGCGCGGCGTCGTTGAGCTGCAGCTTCTCCAGTGCGTCCCGCAGCAGCGGGTATTCGGACCCGTCGATCGGATACAGCCCGGAGTAGACCATGGGGCGCGGCTCGTGGTACCCGGCCAGCGGGCGCGCCGCCGGTTTCGCGGCCGACGTCACGGTATCGCCCACCTTGGACTGGCGGACGTCCTTCACGCCGGTGATCAGGTATCCCACCTCGCCCACGCCGAGGCCCTTGGTGGGGATCGGATCCGGCGAGATGACGCCGACCTCCAGTAGTTCGTGGGTCGCCTTGGTGGACATCATCTGGATCCGGTCGCGCGGCCCGATCCGGCCGTCGACCACCCGGATGTAGGTGATGACGCCGCGGTAGATGTCGTACACCGAGTCGAAGATCATGGCCCGGGCGGGCGCGTCCGCGTCGCCGACCGGCGCCGGCACCTCGGCGACGATCCGGTCCAGCAGCTCGGCGACGCCCTCGCCGGTCTTACCGGATACGCGCAGCACGTCGTCCGGGGATCCGCCGAGCACATGCGCGATCTCCCGGGCGTACCGCTCCGGCTGGGCGGCCGGCAGATCGATCTTGTTCAGCACCGGGATGATGGCCAGGTCGTTCTCCAGCGCCAGGTACAGGTTCGCTAGCGTCTGCGCTTCGATGCCCTGCGCCGCGTCCACCAGCAGCACCGCGCCCTCGCAGGCGGCCAACGACCGGGACACCTCGTAGGTGAAGTCGACGTGCCCGGGCGTGTCGATCAGGTGCAGCACATACTCGGTTCCGTTTCCGTCGCCGCCGACGGTCCAGGGCAGCCGCACGTTCTGCGACTTGATCGTGATGCCACGCTCGCGCTCGATGTCCATGCGGTCGAGGTACTGGGCGCGCATGGACCGCTCGTCGACGACGCCGGTGAGTTGCAGGATGCGGTCGGCGAGCGTCGACTTCCCGTGGTCGATGTGCGCGATGATGCAGAAATTGCGGATCCGCTCGGGCGGCGTGAACGTCGTCCGGTGCTGGACCGAGTGAGTACGGGCGGCGTCGGGCACGGGTCAGGTGATCCTTCGAAGACGTAGGCGGGCGGCTGGGCGGCGCTGGGTCCATGGTCCCACGGCACGGACCACGGCGAGAACGGCGTCATACCGGGCGGCGTGGTTCCCAGGGGTCGGACTGGCGGTGCGCCGTCACCATTCCAGGGAGCCGCGCAGCAGGGTATTGATCGCGCCTCCCACCCACACATCGCCGGCGGCATCGCGGGAGACGGATACCTCGCCGCGCCGACCGAGCGCCGTGCCCTGCCGCACGGTGAACGATTCGGGCGCGAGTCCGGCGCCGATCAGCCATAGGCCGAAGCCGGCGTTCAGGCTGCCGGTGACGGGATCCTCGCCCACGGCCAGCGACGGCTCGAACGCCCGAACCTCGAAATCGGCAGGACCACCCGGCGGGAACGCGCCGATGATGCCGATCCTCAGGTCACCCATCGCCACGAAATCCGGGCGGACACCGAGCACCGTGTCGGACGACCGCAACACCAGCCCGAGCCAACCGGGGCCGTTGTCGATCCAGTTCGACGCCGTGACGTCGCCCACCGAGATGCCCAGCGCGGCAATGGCTCTGATCAAAGTCACGTTGTCGACCGGCCCCGAGCGCAGCAGCTTCGGAGCCTTGAACGCCAGCCTGCCGTTGCAGCGGCGCAGTTCGACCAGGCCGATGCCGCACTCCTGCACCAGCAGGTCGGGGTTCCTCGCCTGGCCCCCGGACTCGAGCCAGGCGTGGGCGCTGCCCAACGTCGGATGGCCCGCGAAGGTCAGTTCGCCGCGGGGGGAGAAGATCCGCACTCGGTAGTCCGCGGACGGGTCCGTCGGCGGCACGAGGAACGTGGTTTCGGACAGGTTGGTCCAGCGCGCCATCGACGCCATCTGAGCGTCCGACATACCGTCGGCGTCGTGCACGACGGCGACGGGGTTGCCGGCGAACACCGTCGATGCGAAGACATCTACTTGGCGGAAGTCGTAACGCGGCATGCCCATATCCTGCCCGATGGCACCGATATCGCACGCCGGCCCGTTTCCGACATTCCGCGGGGCTCCCGAGGTCGGTGGACGGGGGATGCGCGACTTGAGCGGGGCGTCTGAATCCTGGTAGGCTAACGAGTCGGTGTGCGCGCGGCGTGACGCGTGGTTCAGCCGCTGATCGTGTTGCCGTCTCGTGCTGCAGCTCGGTGGGCGACAGTGCCGTGAGTGACGTAGCACGGGTGCCAGCACCGCCCAGACGAACGATTCCCCCAACGACGTAAAGGCAATTCGGCGTGGCCAACATCAAGTCCCAGATCAAGCGCATCAAGACCAAC
>JBIQMQ010000090.1:0-9906 GCA_044463185.1 Nakamurella lactea
CCGCGCAGCAACGGCGGTGACGGGCGGGGTGGCTCGTACCGCGAGCGCCCATCGTTCCGGAACGGCGCGGACGGAGGCACCTCACCCCGTGGTGCGGATGACAGGCCGCGCGGGGATGGTTCTCGCCGGTTCGACGGCGGACGTGGCGACGGTCCGCGGGGCTCGTGGTCGCGTGGTGGGGACGACCGATCGCGCGGGGATGGTTCTCGCCGGTTCGACGGCGGACGTAACGGTGGACCGCGTCGGTTCGACAGCGGCCGCGGCGACGGCTCGCGGGGCTCGTGGTCCCGTGGTGGGGACGACAGGCCACGTGGGGATGGTTCCCGCCGGTTCGACGGCGGCCGTAACGGTGGACCGCGTCGGTTCGACAGCGGCCGCGGCGACGGTCCGCGGGGCTCGTGGTCCCGAGGCGGGGACGACAGGCACCGCGCTGATGGCCGCCCTGGTGCCGACCGGCGGGGTCGGGGCGATGCGGAATGGCGACCCCGCGAGGATCGCGGGGCGCACCCACGGCACAGCGAATCGCCCGATCGACGCACTGGCGATCGCTGGCAACACCGGGACGCAGCTCCGCGGCGCCAGCAAGGCGGCGGCCGGGGAGGCGGGCGAGGCGGCGTGGACAACCGGTCGCACGGCGATCGGCGCGTTTTTCGCCCGGACGACGCACGCGATTCGGCCGGCTTCAATCGCGGGGACCGCCGGAATACCGGCGGCGGGTTTAACCGTCGTGGGCGCGACGGCGGCAGCGGGCCGGAAAAGCGTTGGACGGATGGCCGCGGGAACGACGGACCGCGGAGCGACCGCGCCGGCCGCGATTCCCAGGATGATCGGCATGGATACGTCCGGGGTGGTCGCGACGGCGAACCGCGATCGTCGTCGCACTGGGAACAGCGCGGCGGCCCGAGGCGCGACGAGCGCCAGGATGCGCCGCGCGGCGATGCCCGTCGCGGACCGCGGACCGGCGACGGCCGTACTCGCGAGGAGCGGCGGGGACGACCCGGCGACGACGCCCGACGGCCCAGTAACGATGACCGGCGCGGACCGCGAGCCGGCGGCCCGGGCGCGCGGGACAGCCGTACCGAGGACCGGCGTCGAGATCACGGGCGCCACGAAGGTCAGCTCGGAGGGGGTCTCGCGGACAGTTTCGGCTTGGAGCCGCCGACCGATCGGCCGGCCCGCGACCGCGATCGCGGCTGGTCGCCCGGACCACGGCGGGAGCGCGACCGAAGCGGTTCGCCGCGATACAGCCGCGGCGACGACTGGCAGCACGGCGACGATGACCGGCCCGTCCGGGAAAAGCCGACGGGCTCCCGTGTGCGCCCCGAAGACATCGACCACACGTGGCCGGACATCCCCGAATGGGTGGACGTCCGTGCCCTCGGGCCCGATGTCCGCGCGGACCTGCGCGGCCTGAGCAAGCAGGGCGCCGAGTTCGTCGCGGGGCACCTCGCGGCCGCCGGTGAGCTGGCCGAGTCCGATCCGGAGCAGGCCTGGGAGCATGCCCGCGCCGCCCGATCCCAAGGCGGACGCGTCGCCGTGGTGCGCGAGACCGTCGGGCTCGTGGCCTACCGGGCCGGAAAGTGGTCCGAGGCGATCGCCGAGCTGCGCGCCGCACGGCGCATGGCCGGCGGTCCCGGTCAGCTCGCCGTGATGGCCGACTCGGAGCGCGCACTCGGTAATCCGGAACGCGCGATCGAGCTGTCCAAGTCGCCGGAGGCCGCGCAGCTCGAGCCCGAGGCGGCGGCCGAACTGGCCATCGTGACGGCCGGCGCCAGGTCCGACCTGGGACAGCACGAGGCGGCGCTTGCGGCGCTGCAGTCGGCGGCCCGCACCGTCGAGCCCACCGCGGGTTATGCCTATCGCGTCTACTACGCCCTGGCCGCGAAGCTCGCCGAGCAGGGAAGGACGCAGGAGGCGCTGACCTGGTTCGTGCGCTCCGCGGACGCGGACGTCGACGACGACTCGGACGCGGCCGAACGCGCCGCGGCCCTCGCCGACGGCGACCACCGCGCAGACCCGAACAACGGCACGGACGACGGATATGACGACGAGCCGGACGGCGAATCCCGAGGAACTGCGTCATGAGCGCCGCGCCCACAACCGGTGAGGCGCCGACGACGCTGCTGTCCGTGCACGACGCGCTGCTGCTGGATTTGGACGGCACGCTGATGCTTGCCGACGCGGTGATCGAGCACGCTGCCGAGACCCTTGAGCGCGCACGCCGGCACGGGACGCACCTCCTGATCGTCACGAACAACGCCTCGCGGACGCCTGCCGACGTGGCGCGACGGTTGACCGAACGGTCCATACCGGTGCGGGCGGAGGAGGTCGTCAACTCGCCGCAGGCGGCGGCCGGCCTGTTGGCCGAGGCGCACGGCAAAGGAGAGCCTGTTCTGGTCGTGGGCACCGGGGCCCTGGACGAGGCCATCGCTGCGGTCGGGCTCACTCCGGTGCGCCGCGCCGCCGACGCCCCGGTCGCCGTAGTGCAGGGCCACAGCCCGGACACCGGGTGGCGGGATCTCGCGGAGGCCTGCCTGGCGATTCGCGGCGGCGCCGACTGGGTGGCCACCAACGCGGATTCGACGTTGCCCACCGACCGCGGCATCCTGCCCGGCAACGGGGCGATGGTCGCGGCCCTGGTCGCCGCGACGGGCCGTGAGCCCCGGGTGGCCGGCAAACCGCAGCGGCCGCTGCTCGACGCGGCGGTGGCACGCGTCGGCGCCCGGCGGCCGCTCGTGGTCGGCGACCGACTGAATACGGACATCGCCGCGGCCGCGCATGCGGGACTGGACAGCCTGATGGTGCTCACCGGAGTCAGCACCGTCGACGACCTACTTCGCACCGAGCCATCGCTTCGGCCCAGCTACGTCTCGGCGGATCTGCGCGGGCTGACCGGCGAAGCGCCGGTCGTCCGGCTCGCCGACTTCGCGGACGATCCCGCCCTGCGGATTGCGCTCGACGCGCTGCGAGGCGAGTGACCGCGCCGCGCTTCCGCCACCAGGCGCGCGCCGATCAACGGTGACCATGCGGATATCGGGCGGCGCCACAGCGTCCGGCGCGGCGGGGTCGGCTACCGTAGGCAGCATGACGCCGACCCCTGTGCCGCCCGATCCGCTGGCCGGGGTGGAGCGCGACCTGGAGGCGTTGGAGGCGGTGCCGCTCGAGGAGCAGGCGGCCGTGTTCGAAGAGATGCATCGGGTCGTCACCGAGGTCCTGGCCGGCACGGCGTCGCCGCCGGAGCCGCACCCCGGGACCGGAGCGCAGTAGCCGATGGGCGGTCAGCGGCTGGACACCGCGCTGGTCGAGCGCGGCCTCGCACGGTCGCGCACCCATGCGGCGCGGCTCATCGCCGAGCACCGGGTTCGCATCGGCGGCGCCACGGCCCGTAAACCCGCGACGCCCGTGGATGACGCCACGGACGTGGTGGTCGACCCCGGCGACGACTGGGCCTCCCGGGGCGCGCACAAGCTCATCGGCGCACTGGACGCATTCGGTGTGGACGTGGCCGGGCGACGGGCCGTGGATGCCGGCGCGTCCCACGGCGGATTCACCGACGTGCTGCTGCGGCGCGGCGCGAGCGCCGTGGCGGCCGTCGACGTCGGCACCGGCCAACTCGTGTCCCGCCTGGCGACGGATCCGCGAGTGCACGTCTACGACCATACGAACATCCGCGATCTGGACCGGGCACGCGCTGAGCGCATCACCGCTGGGCTGGGCGGGCCGGCCGATGTGGCGGTCGCTGACCTGTCGTTCATCTCGTTGACGCTGGTGCTGCCACATCTGTTCGATCTGGTGGCGGACAGCGCCGACGTTCTGCCGATGGTCAAACCGCAGTTCGAGGTGGGCAAGGGTCGGCTGGGCGCGCACGGCGTGGTGCACGACCCGGTGCTGCGTCGGGAGGCGGTCGCAGCGGTCGCCGCCGTGGCGGCCACCGACGGCTGGGGTCTGGTCGGGGTCACGCCGTCCCCGCTGCCCGGCCCGAGCGGCAACGTCGAATACTTCCTGCATCTGCGCCGGGACGCCCCGATGAACGAGGAGCGATCCGGCGAGCTGATCCGCATGGCCGTGGAAAGGGGCCCTCGATGAACTCCCCGGCATCCGGCGGCCGACGCTCCCGGGCGGTGTTGGTCGTTGCGCACACCGGACGACCGGACGTCGCCGAGATCGCCGAGCACGTGTGCACCCAGTTGGCCGCCGCCGGGATAGAGCTCGTCGCCTCCGAGCCCGAGGCCTCCGCGCTGGGGCTTCCCCCGACGACCAGCGCCGGCGGTGGGCCGGATCCCGAACTCGTGCTCACCCTCGGCGGGGACGGCACCCTGTTGCGCGGCGCGGAGCAGGCGCGCGCCGCCGGCATACCGGTGCTGGGCATCAACCTGGGCCGCGTCGGGTTCCTCACCACGACGGATGCGGAGCATCTGGACGCCGCGCTGGACGCGGTGGTCGCCGGCAACTACGACGTGAGCGACCGCATGACGGTCGACGTCGAGGTCGAGACCGACGGCGTCGTCACCGGCGCCGGCTGGGCGCTCAACGAGGTCAGCGTCGAGAAGTCCACCCGCGAACGGATCCTGGACGTCGTCGTCGAGGTGGACGGCCGCGGCATCTCCGCGTACGGCTGCGACGGTGTGCTGTGCGCCACGCCCACCGGGTCGACCGCCTACGCGTTCTCCGCGGGCGGGCCGATCGTGTGGCCGGGTGTGCCGGCTCTGCTGGTCGTGCCTTCCAACGCACACGCACTGTTCGCGCGGCCGCTGGTGGTGAGTTCCGCCTCGACCGTGACGGTGCACATCGACCCGGACGGGCACGAGGCTATCCTTGCCTGCGACGGCCGACGAAGCCTGCCGATCCCGCCCGGCTCCCGCGTCCACATGCGGGGCGGCACACAGCCGGTGCGGCTCGCGCGGCTGGGCGGGGAGCCGTTCACCGACCGGATCGTGCGCAAGTTCTCGCTGCCCGTGCACGGTTGGCGCGACCGGCGGCATTGACCGCGGGGCGCCCCAAGCGTCGTCGCCGCCGCGATTGTGGACAACTCGGCCGGCCGCGGCGGGGGATTCCGCGGGTGCGATAGCGTGACGCCATGCTGGCCGAGTTGCACATCTCAGGCCTCGGCGTGATCGAGGATGCCGTTATCGAACCCGCGCCGGGGCTCACGGTGGTGACCGGCGAAACCGGCGCCGGCAAGACCATGATCGTCACCGCTCTGGGCCTGGTCTGCGGCGGCCGGGCCGACTCCGGCAGGGTGCGGCAGGGCGCCACCCGCGCGGTGGTCGAGGCCCGATTCTCCCCGGCGGCCGCGGGCAGCCAGGGCGGGCATGACGCCGTTCACGGCACGCACCTACTGGACGCCGCGGAGGCCGTGGGCGGGGACATCGACGACGACGGGTCGCTGCTGGCGGTGCGGTCCGTGTCCGCCGACGGCCGGTCCCGGGCGCACATCGGCGGCCGGTCCGCCCCCGTCGCCGCTCTCGCGGAGCTCACCGAACCGTTGGTGGCCGTGCATGGGCAGGCCGAGGCGATGACCCTTCTGCGGCCCGCCAACCAGCGGGCCGTGCTGGACGCCTACGCCGGCCTGGCCGACGACGTACGCAGCTTCCGCGAGCTGCGCGCAGAATGGCTCGAGCTGCGGGCCCAGATCGACGAGAAGACGTCCCGCGCCCGCGATCTCGCCCAGCGGGAGGCGCTGCTGCGGCTCGGCATGGAGGAGATCGCGCGCGCGGATCCGCAGCCGGGGGAGGATCACACCATCGCCGCGGAGGTGCGCCGCCAGAGCGAGACCGAGGCGTTGCGCGAGGCGGCCTCCGGCGCGTTGACCAGGCTGGTGGGACCCACGGAGGTGGGGTCGGGCGGCGACGAGCCGTCCGCCGCCGGTCTGGTGCAGTACGCGATCCGGATGTTGGAGTCGGCGTCCGACCCGGCACTGTCCGGGCGGATCGACGACCTGCGCGGAACGCTCGCCGTGCTCAGCGACGTGGGCGCGGACCTGACCAGCTATCTCTCCGATCTCGAGGCCGATCCGCAGCGGCTGCAGGCGCTCTTGGAGCGCCAGGCGGTGCTGCGCACCCTGGTCCGCAAGTACGGCGTCGATGTGGACGCCGTACTCGCCTGGGCGCGGGACGCCGCCGCCGAACTGGCCCGGATGGACGGCTCGGACGAGGCGATCGCCGCGCTGCGCGCGCGGGAGGCGGAACTCGGTTCCGCGGTGCAGGCCGCGGCCCGGAATCTCACGGCGCGCCGCACGAAGGCCGCCGCCACCTTGGCGCGCGCGGCCACCGACGAACTCGTCCACCTGGCCATGGGCAAGGCCCGGCTGACGGTCTCCGTGACGCCGCTGCCGGAACTCGGGCCGGACGGCGGCGACCACGTCGAGCTGCTGCTAGCGGCGCGCACCGGGGCTCCCGACATTCCGGTATCGCGCGGGGCGTCCGGCGGGGAGCTGTCGCGCATCATGCTGGCGCTGGAGGTGGTGCTGGCCGGCGCCGACCCGGTGTCGACCCTTGTCTTCGACGAGGTGGATGCAGGCGTCGGCGGGCGGGCCGCAACCGAGATCGGCCGGCGGCTTGCCGCGCTGGCGGCCCGGCACCAGGTGATCGTCGTGACCCACCTGGCCCAGGTTGCCGCGTTCGCCGACAAGCACTACGTGGTCGACGCGGACGAGGACGGCAGTGTGGGTGCCTCGTCCGTCCGCGCCGTCGACGGCGAGGAACGCCTGGCCGAACTCGCGCGGATGCTCGGCGGCACCAACGGTGCCACCGCGCGCGCCCACGCCGCGGATCTGCGTGTCGCCGCGACCGCCCGCTGACTACCGACCACCGACCGCTGACCACCGACCACCGCCCGCTGACCGCGGCCCACCGACCACCGACCCCCGCCCGCCACCACCGACCGTCGCCCGCCCGTCCGCCGACCGCCACCGCCGCCGGGGGCGGGCACCCCAACACGGTCAAACGCGGCCGATTCACACGAATCGTCCCGGCTCGGCGCGGGGTAGGTGGTTCCGGGTCGTGACGCGCCGCATCCACGTCCCCACGATCCGTGCTGTGGGCTGGGACGATGGGCGCATGAAACTGATGTCCCGCAGCACGCAGCAACTCGAGGGATCGGTCGGCGTCGCGCGCATCTCCCGGAACACCGGCGCGCTGTTGGACCGAGTCGGGCACGGGGATGTCGTCATACTCGACCAGGTCGACCTGGATCGATCCACGGCCAATGCGCTGGTGACCGCCGGCGTCATGGCGGTGGTCAACGCGGCCCCGTCAGTGTCCGGCCGCTACCCCAACCTGGGACCCGAGATCCTGCTCGCCGAGGGCATCACGCTGGTCGACGAGATCGGCGACGACATCTTCGGTCGCATCAAGGACGGCTCGAAGGTCCGGCTGCACGACGGCGGCGTCTACGTGGGCGACACCCTCATCGCGCAGGGCATCGAGCAGACTCCCGAGTCGATCGCCGACCTGCTCATCGAGGCCAAGGCCGGAATGGCCGCGCAGCTGGAGGCGTTCGCCGCCAACGCCATCGAATACATGAAGCGGGAACGCACGCTGCTGCTCGACGGCGTGGGCATCCCCGAGATCGCCACACCCATCGCCGGGAAACACGTGCTCGTCGTCACGGCCAGCCCGGACACCGCGGCGGAACTGAAGAAGTTGCGGAAATACATCTCCGACTTCCATCCGGTGATGATCGGGGTGGACGGCGGCGCCGATGCGCTGCTCGCCGCCGGCTACAAGCCGAAGTTGATCGTCGGCGACCCCGAGAAGATGCACGCGAAGACGCTGCAGTGCGGCGCGGAGGTGGTGATCCCCGCCGACATCGACGGCCACGCGGCCGGCCTGGAACGTCTGCAGGACCTGGCGCTCGGCGCCGTGACGTTCGCCGCGGCCGGCACGCACGAGGACCTGGCGCTGCTGCTGGCGCACGACAAGGACGCCGCACTGATCGTCACGGTCGGCATGCACGCAGCGCTCACCGAACTGCTCGACCGCGGGCGCGGCTCGGCCGCCTCCACCTTCCTGATTCGGATGCGGGTGTCCAACAAGCTCGTCGAGGCGTCCGCGGTGCTGCGCCTGTACAAGGCCCGGATCTCCTGGTGGGTGGTGATCCTGCTGGTGCTGGCCGCCGCCGCCGCCATCGTCGCCGCGCTCCTGGTGTCGGACGTCTCGGGCACGTACGCGGATCTGTTTGCGGGCTGGTGGAACGACGCCGTGGCCTGGGTGAAGGGGCTTTTCCAATGATCTCCATGCGGTATCACATCGTGTCGCTGGCTGCGATCTTCCTGGCCCTGGCGCTGGGCATCGTGCTCGGCGCCACCAAGATCAACTCGCCGTTGCTGGCCGGGTTGCAGGGCGACAACACGCAACTGTCCAGCCAGCGGGACGAGCTGGCCGCCGAGCGGACCAAGCTGGAGGACAGGGTCACCGCGGACGCCAAGTTCGCCTCCTCGGTCGGGCCGCTGGCCGTGCGCGGCACGCTGCCCGATGCCCAGGTCGTGCTCATCACCACGGATACCGCAGACCCTGCCGACCGGGATGCGGTCCTGTCGTTGCTGTCCCACTCGGGGGCCGTGGTGACGGCGCAACTGCAGATCACCGCGGACTTCACCGACCCGGCGCGCGCCTCGCAGCTGCGCGACCTGGCGATCGCCAACCAGCCGATCGGCTCGACGCTGCCCGAGTCGTCCCAGCCCGGGACGTTGGCCGGCGGGTTCCTCGGCACGCTGCTGCTCACCAAGGCCGACGGAAGCACGTTCGCCACTCCTGAGGAGGCCACGGCGGCGCTGTCCGCGCTGTCGGCCGCCGGCTTCGTCTCCGCCTCCGGGCCGGTGGCACCGGGACGGCTGATCGTGATCGTGGACGGCGCGGCCCGCGCCAGCGACTCCGCGGTGGACCGGGCGCAGGCCGTCGTGGACATGGCCGCGGCGCTCAAGCAATCCGCGGCGGGCGTGGTTCTGGCCGGCCGCACCGGATCGGAAGGCACGACCGGGTCGGTCGGGCTCACCCGCGCCGACACCGCGGCCAGCGCACTGGTCTCCACGGTCGACGACGTCGACATCGACGCGGGCCGCATCGCCACCGTGCTGGCCCTGGTGGAGCAGAACGGCGGCGGCGTGGGCCGGTACGGGATCGGCGAGAACGCGGCCGCACCCGCGCCCACCCTCGCGGTGGGCTGAGGCCCGAGGGCTGCGTCATACCCGGTGCCGGGCCGAACGCGGATCCGGCGGCCGACAGTCCGAGGATGTTAGAGTGAAATCCCGTGGAGCGGTGGCCAGTCGGCCGCCGCGAGAGCCGCGGGAGACGCCTTGGCCGGATCGGTAACCGAGAGCCAGCACACCAAACACATCTTCGTGACCGGCGGCGTCGCCTCGTCACTGGGCAAGGGCCTGACGGCCTCCTCGCTGGGGCGTCTGCTCACCTCGCGGGGCCTGAAGGTCACCATGCAGAAGCTGGATCCGTACCTGAACGTCGATCCCGGCACCATGAACCCGTTCGAGCACGGCGAGGTGTTCGTCACCGAGGACGGTGCCGAGACCGACCTCGACATCGGTCACTACGAGCGGTTCCTCGACCGCAATCTGACCCGCGACGCCAACGTCACGACCGGCCAGGTCTACTCGTCGGTGATCGCCCGGGAGCGGCGCGGCGAGTACCTGGGCCACACCGTTCAAGTGATCCCGCACATCACCAACGAGATCAAAGACCGCATCTACGCGATGGAGCAGGCCGACGAGCACGGCGTCCGGCCGGACATCGTGATCACCGAGATCGGCGGCACCGTGGGCGATATCGAGTCCCTTCCGTTCCTGGAGGCGGCCCGGCAGGTGCGCCACGACTTGGGCCGCGACCGGGTGTTCTACCTCCACGTGTCGCTGATCCCGTACCTCGCGCCGTCCGGGGAGCTCAAGACCAAACC
>JBIQMQ010000091.1:0-9849 GCA_044463185.1 Nakamurella lactea
CTGCACGGGCCAGTGCGGCGCCCGGCCCGGCCGCCGCTGCCGGTGTGTCTGGCGCGCGGACCGGTGCTGCGAGAGTGCCTACCGGCTCGGCGGCGGTGTCGCTGGTGGCCCGCCGGGAAGTGATCGACGGGTGCCGGACGGCGCTGGCCGGGCTGCGCGGCGTGCTGGTCGCCGGCACCGACAAGGAACTGTTAGCGCTCGCCGGCAAGCTCGCCGAGCTACGTGCCCTGGCGGGCGCTGGGATCGCCGCGATCACCGCCGAAGCCGAAACCCGCGGACTCGTCGCGGCCAGCCAATTCGCCTCCACCGCCGGCTGGGTTGCCGACACCGCTTGGCACTGCCGCCGGGAAGCATCCACCATCGCCAAGGCCGCCGCGTTGATGCGCGATGCCGAGTACCAGATCGTCACCGATGCCGTCTGCGCCGGCGACATCGATATGCCGTCTGCGGTGGCCTGCGGCCAGCAATACGCCAACCTCGCGCCGGATCTAGCCGAACCGGCGAAGCCGGTCGTCCTTGAACATCTAGTCGATATCGCCTACGACCACGGACCAGCCGCCGTCCGCCGCCTCGCCGACGAAATCCTCGCCCGCTACAGCGACCAGGGCAGCTTCGAAGAACAGTGCGAGCGCCGCCGCCGCTTCATCACTCTGTCCCCGGGCCGGCACACCGACGGAGGCATGTGGGACTACCAACTGACCGTCGACAACGAAGGCCGCGCCATCCTCGAAGCAGCCATCGGTCCCGGCTCCGCCCCCAAGCCCTCCGCCATCACCGGCTGCGGCGAGGCCCCACCCAGCGCCCCCGGCGGAGGGCTCGGCGGCTTGCAGGCCGCGACCCGAGACTCTCGCCCCGTCGGTCGGCGCCGCGGCGAAGCACTGGTCGACGCGCTACGACGGTCTACCGCCTATTCGAACCATGGCCGGCCGTCCGCGTCCCCCAAAGCGGTCTTGATGCTCACCATGAATTACGACGACCTCGCCACCCGCACCACGGCACGGCGACGCCTCTTCGGCCGCAACGGGTTACTCGACCCGTCCGCCGGCGGCCACTCCGGGAACGCCGGCGGCCCCTCCGGGAATGCCGTGGGCCCCTGCGGGTCTACAGCGAGCACCGGCAGCCGCCACGAAACGCGGCACGACACCGACGGCCACGCCGAGCCGGCCCCGCGCGATGCACGTACACACGGCGGCAACAGCCGGACCGGGCCGGAGATACCCGGCGCCGCGGTCGTTCTCGGCAGCCGCGCCACGGGCGAACTCATCGACCCCGCCAGTGCACGCCGGATCGCCTGCGACGCCGGCATCATCCCCGTCGTCCTCGGCCGCCACGGCGAGGTACTGGATCAAGGCACCATGGAGCGCTGCTTTGCCCTCGCGCAAGTCCGTGCCCTGTGGCGCCGCGACGGGCACTGCACCTTCCCGGGCTGCGACATACCCGCCGCCTGGTGCGACTCGCACCACCTGATCCACTGGGCCGACGGCGGCCCCACCGATATTTCGAATGCAGCCCTACTCTGCGCCCGACACCACACCATCGTCCATCGCGACCAACTCGCCGGTTACGTCTCCGCATCAAGCCCGCCACCAGCGGCGGCGCATCCACGGGGCAGCGCCCGCCGCAGCCCGGCCGGGTCACCCCCGGTCGTCACCTGGAACCTGCACCCGGACAGCTACCGCCCGCCCGGCTCCCACCACGCCGACCAACAACTCACCGCCTGAAGCAACCGACCGACAACTCACCGCCAGCAGCCGAGGGGACTGCTGCGCGGATTGCTGGCGGTCGCCGGGGCAGTTCGTGTGCCGCCCTGCCCGGCCGGACCACTGCCGCACCCAACGCCCGCGCGGCAGACTGTGCGACGCCCGAGGCCCGAGTGCCGGCTGCCGGGTGCTCGCCTGCCGCACGGACTGCCGCACGGCCTGAGTACCGGCGCCCATCTGCCGCGTTGTGTTGCTTCAGCGCGGGATGACCAGTCCGTGGGGCACCATCTCTGCCCGGCCGGACAACTGCAGCCCGATTGGTGCCCGGCCGGACCACTGCGCCGCCCGATGGGTGCCCTGCGGGACTGCTGCACGGCACCTGCCTCGCGGCCCGACAACCACGCCCAGACACCCGCCCACCCGGCGGCACCGCGCCTCACCGGTGCGCGACCCGCACCAACCGCACACGCCTCACCGGTGCGCGACCCGCATCTGCCACACATATAAGGCCACAGTGAGATCGGCCCGTAGCCGAGCGTCCGTGGTGAACGGGCCGAGCAGTCGTTCCAGCTTCCCGATCCGGTACCGCAGCGTGTTGTAGTGGAAATGCAGGCGGCGCGCCGTCTGCGCGACGTTGAGGTTCGTGTCGAGCAGCACGGTCAGGGTGCGTCGCAGCTCGTCGCACTCGATGTCGCCCTCGGCGGCGGCCAATGGACCCAACGTGTCGGCCAGGAACGACCGCAGTTCCTCCGAATCCGGCACCTGCGACAGCAGCCGGTACAGGCCGAGGTCGTCGAACCGCGACACCGAACCGGCGCCCGCCAGCCGGCGCCCCACCCGAACCGCCTCCCACGCCTGGTGATACGCGGTCGCGAGCTGGCTCACGTCCGCCACCACCCGCGACACACCGACGATCCCGTCGAACGGCGCCCCCGGCGACGACAGGCCACCCAGGAGTTCCGTCACCCGCGACGTCGGCGGCACCATCCCATCCGGTGCGTGCAGCACGGCTACTGCCTCGGTGGCGAACGCGGCCGCCGCCCCGGCCGGGTCCCAGCGCCGCACCCACGCGGCCCACGACGCCCCCAACTGCTCGGCCCGACGCCGACGCGACGCCTCGTCGCCGCCACGCACTTCGCCCGCCGCCACCACCACGAACATCGGCCCGGTGAGGTCCCAGCCGAAACCGGTCGCGCCATCCACCGCCGCAGACGGCGGCATCTGACCCACCAGCACGTCGCGCAGGAAGTCGCCGCGGTACTTGCCCTCCACCGCAGCCACGGCCAGCTCGCGAGTCACCACCAGCGCCGCCACCGTCGCCCCACGCTCCAGGATCATCACGTCCTGGCCGTCGAACGGCCGGTCCGCGCGCACCGCGATCAGGTGGCCCTGATTCCGCTCCGCGACCACGGTCGCGATCATCACCGAGATGCCGTTCTTCCCGGAGCCGAGCGTGTGAATGCCGTGACCGAACATGGTCGCCCGGAACAGGTTGTCGTCGTCGAACAGTTCCGCTGCGGCCGCGGGCAGCTCCGCCCCGGCCTGCGCGATGGTCCGGCCGGTCCGGTCGACGTGCAATACCGAGACGGAGTCCGGACCGTCGCCCGCGGCGGCCGCGGCGAGGGCGGCGTCATACCCGAGGTCGTATCCTGCCGGATGCAACGGGTCCGCGGCGCTGGCCGATTGCTCGGCCTCGCCGATCCGACCGCCGGCCAACTGCGCTGGCAGCGCAGCCACCACCTCGGGCAGCCCCCCGCCCTTGAGCACCAGCTTCAGCAGCACCGAGTGCGCCTGCTCGCTGCGCGCCAGCATCGCCGCCTGCCGACCCAGAACCTCGGACAGCACCTGGTTCATGATCTCGTCGAAGCCGACGCCGTCCGCCAGCTGCACCACCGGGAAGCCCAGCCGGTCGGCAGTTTCGATCATGTCCCGCGGCAGCTCGTCGAGGTAGCGGCCCAGCTTCACGGCCAGCCCGGCCAGCCCGCGTTCGTTGAGTGCCGTGACGAAGTCGTCCAGCTTCTCCGGGGTGGACCGCAGCGGGTAGCCGGTGGTCAGCAGCAGTTCGTCCGCCTTGGTCCACTGCAGCACATCCGGCACTTCCATCATGTTGACGAAGCGCACCACGCGATCCAGTCCGGACGCGCCCGCCAGCACGGTGGCCCCGGCCATGGAGGGTCGGGCCAGCACCTCGCGCATCGTGATACCCGGAGCCACCGTCGGGAGATCCGTCCGTGCCACTCGTCGATCCTCCGCATCGCCTGTCTGTGACCGTGCCCGTGGGGGTAGGTCACCTGGTATGACGAATCCCGGCGGCCTCTCGGCCGCGCATGCCGGCCCCAGACCGTCGTCCGACGCCACCGTCGTCCGACGCCACCGTGGGCTTGTGCGCATCCGGCCGGTCCCGGCGGCCACACACACCATACTTGGCGTATTTCACGGCGGGAACCGGGTTTCGTCGTCACATTCTCCCATGCGTTCGGGGTGGGGCGCCGATTAGGTTCCAAGGCAGGGCAGGAAAGGGCGGTGCGACGGTGACGCAGGTGTCGATGCATGCGACGACTGGCCTCGCCCCGTCCGTGCCCATCGCCGTCGCGCACCCGATCGCGAACCTCGTCACTGGCGGGCTGCGGCCGGCCACCGTGCTGGCGGCCCATACCGCGGCCGTCGTACTGTGCGTCGAACCGCTGCCCGGCATCGGCGACGGCACGGCGCGGGTCGTCACCCTGCTCACCCGCGAGGCGTCCGGGGTGCCCAACGGCGCGCGCACCGCGCTGAGCGCCGCCGACCGGCCGTTCGCGGGGATCACCGCGGACGACGCCGCATTCGTCGGCGCCGGCGGAATTCGCTTGCCCGGCAACACCTTTCACGCCGTTCGGGTGGTGAACACCACCGTGCCGCACGTGAGCCCCAGCCCGGACTCGATCGCGGCGATCGCGAGCGCCGCCGAGGCGGCCGGCCGTGGGGTGTCGAACGACGCGGTCGCCGAGCTGCGCGCCGCGATCGACGCCGGCGATGCCGCGCGACTGCGCCACGCGGCGCGCGCGCTGGTCGGGCTCGGCAGCGGATCGACGCCCGGCGGCGACGACGTCCTTGCCGGAACCCTGGCCGGGCTCAGGGCCACCGGCCGCCTTGTCCGTGCGGAGCAGATCACCGCGGCGGTACTTCCCGACCTGGACTCGCGCACGCCGCTGATGTCCGCCGATCTGCTGCGGCTTGCCGCCGCCGGCCACGTCTGCACCGAGGCGGGAGCGGTACTGCGTGCCACTGCTGGCTCGCGCACCGAACTCGACCGCGCGCTGCAGGCATTACTCAAGGTGGGCCATACCTCCGGGGCAGACCTGTCCACCGGCCTGGCCATCGGGCTGGCCGCGATCGCCCTCCCAGGTCCACGACGGCCGCGGCGCCTGCCCGGACCGCCGCTGCCCGGCGGCCGCGGCGGCGTACCGGCGGGGACCCGATGAGGCCAGCCCACCCGAACCGGCCCGCGCGCGCCGAGCGCGCGGGGCTGCGTCATACCCGGCGTCATACCCGGCGCCGCACCCAGTCCAGAACCGACAACTAACCACCGCCGGCAACGTGGCGGCCCACCAGCACCGACCATCAGCAGCACAAGCCCACCGGGCTAGCGAGGAGAATCCGATGTCCGAAATCGTCGAGCTACGCAGCGGCATCTATCACGATTCCGTGACGCTGCTGCGCATTTCGCAGGCCGTGACCGATGCGGCAGGCGTCACCGCCGCGCAGATCGCCATGGCCACGCCGCTCAACGTGGAGCTCGCGGTCGGCCTCGGCTTCGCCGTCCCGGACGGCGCCGGCCCGAACGACCTCTTGGTCGCGGTGCGCGGGGACGACGACGCCGCCGTGGCCAGCGGGCTGGCCGCACTCGACGCCGCGCTGGCCGCCGCCGACGCCGCCGGCAAGACCTCCGGCGGGTTCGGCGACGCCGAGCCGCCGCGCACGGTGCGCACCGCCGCCGAGCGCTCCCCCGAGTCGTCGGTGGTGCTGCTGTCCGTGCCCGGCCCCTCGGTGATCGGCGAGGCGCTGGACGCCATCCACGCCGGCCGGCACGTGATGATCTTCTCGGACAACGTTCCGGTGGAGCACGAGATCGCGCTGAAGGATGCGGCGGCCGCCGCCGGCGTCCTGGTGATGGGCCCGGACTGCGGCACCGCCATGGTCGGCGGGGTCGGCCTGGGCTTCGCGAACGTGCTCCGCGCCGGCGGATCCGGCGTGCCGACGGTCGGCGTGATCGCCGCGTCGGGCACCGGGGCGCAGCAGCTCACCTGCCTGCTGGACGAGGCCGGCGTGCCGGTCTCGGCGGTGCTCGGCCTGGGCGGGCGCGACCTGTCCGAGCGGGTCGGCGGACGCAGCGCGCTCGCCGCGCTGCAGATGATGCAGGCCGACCCGTCGACCGACCACATCGTCATCGTGTCCAAGCCGCCGCATCCGGCGACCGCCGAGAAGGTGCTGGCCGCCGCGGCTGCCGGGCCGAAGCCGGTCACCACAGTGCTGCTCGGCGCGGGCCAACCCGACCTGACCAGCGCCGTCGAAAGCGTGCTCGCGGCCATCGGCGTGCCCGTGCCCACCTGGCCGTACTGGTCGCCGGACGACGGCATCCACCCCTCGGCCGGGACGCTGCGCGGCCTGTACTCGGGCGGCACACTCGCCGACGAGGCGATGCTGATCGCCGGGGACATCCTCGGCGACATCCGCTCCAACATCCCGCTGCGCCCGGAGCTCGCGCTGCCCGACTCGGCGCTGGGCCACGGCCTGCCGCAACTCGGCGGGCTGGGCCACGTGATCGTCGACCTGGGCGACGACGAGTTCACCCGCGGCCGCCCGCACCCGATGATCGACCCGACGGTGAAGCTGGACCTGCTCGCGGCGCAGGCGCTGGATCCGAGTGTGACGGTGATTCTGCTGGACGTGGTGCTGGGATACGGCTCCGATCCGGAACCGGCCGGCCGGCTCGCCCCCGCGATCGGCGAGGCGATCGGCGCCGCCGCGTCGGACGGCCGTGAGTTGACCGTCATCGTCTCGCTGTGCGGCACGGCCGCCGACCCGCAGCAGCGTGAAGCTGTTGCTACGGCCCTGGCCCACGCCGGCGCCGACGTCTACCTGTCCAACGCCGCGGCCGCCCGCGCCGCCGCGTATGCCGCCCGCGGCGAGATCGCGCCGTCGACCGGTGCCGCGGATAGTCCGGCGGCGGGCCGCAGCATCACCGCGGCTGCTACTGGCAGCGCCGCTGCTTCCGGCAGCGCCTCCGCTTCCGGTAGCACCGCGGCCACCGCCGACGCCGGCTCCGTCGACACCTCCCTGCTCGCCGGCGCACCGAGCGTGATCACCGCCGGCATCGACCTGCTCAGCGACGCCCTACGCGCGCAAGCGGTGCCGGTGACCACGGTCGCGTTCCGGCCCCCGGTCGACGATCCGGCCGGCACCGCAGACGCGCTGGCGGCCGTGCTCGCCGACCCGCGCCGCACCGAGGCCAACGCCGTCGCGGTGCAGCGCATGCTGGACGTGCGGGCGCACCTGGTGGACGTGCTGCCCGCCTCCGAGGCGCTGGGGATGCTGCCGGGCGAGTTCTACCATGCCGGCCCGCCGATCACCTGGGATCGGGCGTCCGGCCCGCTGCGCGGCGCCCTGATCGGCGCCATGCTGTTCGAGGGACTGGCCGCCGACGCCGACGAGGCAGAGGCGAAACTGGCTGCCGGGGACGGCATCTCGTTCTCGCCGTGCCACGAGCATGCGACGGTGGGCCCGATGGCGGGCCTCGTCTCGCCGTCCATGTGGATGTACAAGCTGCAGGACGAGGCGACCGGCGCGGTCTCCTACTGCTCGCTGAACGAGGGCCTGGGCAAGGTGCTGCGCTACGGTGCCTACTCGCAGGAGGTCATCGACCGGCTGAAGTGGATGTCGGCGGTCCTCGGGCCGGCCCTGCAGAAGGCGGTGCGCCTGATGGTGGCCGCGGGCGAGCCGATGGACATCACCTATCTGGTCGGTCAGATGGTGCAGATGGGCGACGAGGGACACAACCGCAACCGGGCCGGTTCGGCCATGTTCTTGCGGGACATCAGCCCATGGATCATCAAGGCCGACCTGCCGGCGAAGGACACCGCCGACGTGTTCGCGTTCATCGGCGGCAACGAGCACTTCTTCCTGAACCTCGTCATGCCGTGCGGCAAGTTGATGGGCGACGCGGCGGCGAACGTGCCGGGCTCGTCGCTGGTCACCGCGCTGTGCCGGAACGGCACGGACTTCGGCATCCGGGTGTCCGGCACCGGCGACCAATGGTTCACCGGCCCCGCGGGCATCCCGGTCGGCCTGTTCCTGGCCGGCTACACGCAGGATGACGCGAACCCGGACATCGGCGACTCGGCGATCACCGAGACCGTCGGCATCGGCGGCATGTCGATGGCCACCGCCCCGGCGATCGTGCGCTTCGTGGGCGGCGCCGTGCCCGACGCGCTCGCCGTCACCCGCCGCATGTACGAGATCACCCTGGCCGAGAACCCGGCGTTCGCCATTCCGATCCTGGAGTTCCGCGGCGCGCCCACCGGCATCGACATCACTCGGGTACTGCGCACCGGCGTGCTGCCGCAGATCAACACCGGCATGGCCGGCAAGGTCGCCGGCACCGGTCAGGTGGGCGCCGGCCTGGTGAACCCGCCGATGGAGTGCTTCACCAAGGCGATCGCCGCCCTGGCCGAGAAGGTGCCCGCCTAGCGGACCGTCTGGGAGGGCGCGGCCGGCGCGCCGAGAGGTGCGCGAGTGTGCCGGAGGTGCGAGAGTGCGCCGCGAGGCGCCCGGGTTACGCCAGCAGGTGCGCCTCGGTTGCGCAGGGGGTTGCGCCAGAAGGTGCGTCTCGGTTGCGCCGGGGGTTGCGTCTCGGTTGCGCCGGCAGGTGCGCCTCCTGTTGCGCACCAGGGTTGCGCCGGACGGGTATGACGCCGCAGCCTGATTCGCCCCGCCGCGAGATATCGCGGCGGGGCGGATTGCTATCCGATCGACGAGCCGGCCGGGTCAGCGGTGCGCGATGGGTTCAGCGATTCACGATGGCTCCAGCAGCCCGTCGGGTCTTCCCCCGGCCGAAGACGGGCGCGATGGGCAGGATCAGCACGATGCCCACCAACGGCACCATGAATCCCGCGCGCAGGGTGGAGCCGGACGCGACCAGCCCGGTCAGCACGCCGCCCAGCACGAACCCCGCATAGTTGAACTGGTTGATGCGGGCCACGATGGCGTCCGCCGCGCGCCGCCGCACCAGCGGATCCGACGCGGCACCCGGCTGCGCGTCGGCGAGCCGACCCGCCGCGGCGAAGGTCAACGGCGCCACCACCGCGATGCCCAGGCCCAGCACGCCGAAGCCGACGATCGCCACTGCTGGTCCGGTGGCGAGCACCGCCGCGCCGAGACCCACGGCCCCGATCACTGATGCCATCCGCACCACGGCGACAGCCCCGATCCGCCGGACCAGCAGATCGCCGACGCCGCGGGATACCAGGCTGGTCGCCTGGTAGGCGGCGTAGCCGAGCGGGGCGGCGCTCGCGGTCGCGGCCAGCACGCCGTGCAGATAAATCGTGGACCACGCCTGGGTGGCCGAGTCGGCGATGTAGAACAGCACGATGGCGGAACCCAGGATCGTGAGCGCCTTCCACGGGATCGCCGGCGTCGATGGCCCGCCCGACTCGACGGCGGCGTCCGCCGGACGATCCGTCATGCTCGGCGCAGATGGCGGGGTGACGGCGGCGCCTGCCGGGTGATCCGTCACGCTTACTGGTAGCAGCGGTGCGAGGGCGGCGGCGAGCGGCACGACTAGCGCCACCAGCAGCGACGCCCCCAGGCCCCAGTGCGCCGACGCCGTGCCCGAGGTCTCCAGCGCGCCCAGGATGCCGCCCGCGCTCCAGGCGGCGTGGAACGACGCGAGGATCGACCTGCCCTGCAGCGCCTCGCAGGCCACGGCCTGCATGTTCGTGCTGGCGTCGACGCAGCCCAACGCGATGCCGTAGCCGCCGAGACCCACGCAGAACAGGGCGAAGTCCGGCGCCACAGCCGCCAGGGCCACCGCGACGACGATGCCACCGAGGCCGAGTCGCGCAGCGGCGGCGCTGCCCCACCGGACGGACGCCAGCCCGGCCAGCACCGAGCC
>JBIQMQ010000092.1:0-9798 GCA_044463185.1 Nakamurella lactea
TGTCGCGGCTGGCGTGGCCGGACATGCTCGTCGAGGTGGACGCCACCGCCGTCCTTCCGTCCTGACGCGACCCGAGTTCTCGGACGACAGTCACTGTCCTCTCCGCACGGCGCGCCGTCGTGACGATCGAAATCTGAGCGACGGTGGGGCCTAGCGCCGGATATCGGCCAGCGAGGCGGTGACCCGGTCGAACATCTCCTGGTCCACGGGGATCCCGGCCTTCCGAAGCGCGAGCACGGATGCCCCGACCAGTCCGTCCGGCACGATGCGCACGTCCGGCTCGGGGCCGGCGGGCGTGGATGACGCAGCCCGGGCGCCGGCGGCGCCGGAGGCCCCCTCGGCCGGCGCAGCTTTCACCAGCGAGCGCCGCACCGCGGCCGCGAGTCCCGGCAGGCGCTGGGCCACCGAGCCGCCGAGGACCACCGGGCCGGGCAGCTCGGGGATCCGGACGGCGGCCAAGGTGCGGATCAGCCTGCGGCGCGCCGAGGTCAGGATTTTGGCGGCGACCCGGTCGGCTCCCTCCGCGAATTCCTCGTCGACGGCGTCGCCGGGGAACCGCGGTTCGGCGACCTTGGCCGCCCGGAAGGCGAGCGAGGCGAACTTGGCCAGTTCGATGGGCTGCATCTGGTAGAACGTCTCGATCGCGGTCTCCACGACCAGCAACCGGCCGCGCGGGGTCCGCTCGGTCGAGCCGGCGAGTCCGAGTTCCTCCTGCAGCATCGAGGTCATCGCCGTGGCCGGGCCGTGGCCGGACAAGCCACCCAACGCGGCGCGCACCGCCCGGTGGCCGATCCAGAAGCCCGATCCGGCGTCACCCAACAGCCAGCCCAGCCCGTCCGCCGCGGCCGCCACGGTGTCGTCCTCGATGCGCAGCGCGGCGGCGCCGGTGCCGGACACCAGCACATAGCCGCGCTGATGCGGGGTTCCGGATGCGAACATGGCGAACAGGTCGGACACCACCTCGACCTGGGCCGCGCCGCTGAGCTCCCGCACCCGGGCGGCCATGGCACCGGGCGCCGAGAAGCTGCTCGCCCCGGCCATGGCGAGGATGGCCGCGCCGCCGTCCTGGTCGGTGTCGCTCGCCGCCGTCCGGGCCGCGCGGAGGGCCATCTCGACCGCGTCGCCGATGCCGCGGCTGGCCAGCGCGGGCCCCAGGGCCACCGGATTACCGCCGCCCCCCACGCCATACCCGAGGGCGCGTCCCGACCGGTCCAGCACGGCGGCGCGTGTGGAGGTGCCGCCGGCGTCGATACCGATCAGCATCGTGGCGCTCCTGGTTCCATTCCGAGGCCGTCGAGGACGTGCGGCCGACGCTGCGCGACCCGCGGCGGCCGCCTCACAGCGCCGCGCTTTGGATCGAGAACGTCCTGGTGACCGAGAATCCGGCCTTCGCGTAGAGTCGTCCGGCGGGCGACTCCTCGTCGGTCCACAGGAACCAGGCGCTGTGCGCCTCACAGGCCCGCATCCGCTCCAGCGTCAGGTGCAGCAGCGCCTCGCCCAGCCCCAAGCCCCGCTGGGTGGGCAGCACGCCGAACGGGCCGAACCGGTCGATCACGCCTTCGTAGGTTCCGAACATGGCCCAGCCCAGGGGCCGCCCGTCGGGGCCCCAGGCGGCCAGGATCTTCTCGCCGCCCAGCCCCAACAGGGTCGCCTCGCGGATGGCCCGCCCCCAGTCGGGGTTGAACTCGGCGGATGCGATCTCGATGAATTCCGTCAGCTCCTCCGCCGTCGGGCTGCCGAACCGGAAGCCGGCCTCGCGGAGGCCCGCGATGCGCTCGCGCGCGCCGGTCGGGATGGCGTACCCCTCCAGGCTCCGGTACATCGCCACCGCCTGGTAGTCGGTGGTGAACCCGAGGTCGGCGAGCAGGTGCGCGGCCGCCGGATAGCGCTCCTCGTCGAGGCCCGGGAGGAAGTAGTTCGGGGTGTAGGACGAGAACGTCACCCGGCTGCGGCCCTGCGAGCGGAGCCATGCCATCGCCGCGGTGACGAGTTCCCGGCCGAGGCCGCGCCGTTGGTGCCCGGGAGCCACGAAGAAGAACGGGATCCACCCTTGGGTCGGTTCGAGGTCGTCGGCGTCGAACGCGATGCGGCGGCGCACCGCGTAGGCGGCGCCGATCACGTCCGTGCCGTCCACGGCCACGAACAGCCCGGACGGGTCGAAGTTCCGGTCGAGCAGCACCAGGTCGATCAGCCGCTGGTGGGTCACCGGGTCGGCGGGTGCCGCCGCGGTCCATGCCGCCGCGATCGCGGCGCCGTCACCCGGCCGGAACTGCCGAATCGGCATGGGGGTCCTTCCTCGTCGAGGTGTCCCGCGGGCGCCGCGGGTCCGCGGCGAGCGTCCGGGCGGAGCGGCGGGCCGCTATGAATAGAGCAGCATATCGGCGCCGTGCCACGATACGTCCGCATCGCGGTCGATCGGCAGCCGGCCGGGGTCGCCGCGCTCGGTCAGGCAGTCGCGCAGGTCGCTGGACCCCCAGAGCCGATCCAGTGCGTATCCCTCGTCCCCCGATTCCGACGCGACATCGGGTTCCAGGACGGCGAAGTCGTCGGGATACAGGCGGACGAGCGTGCCCATCACGGCGAGCGCGGTGGCGATCGGGTCGAACGCGTCCGGGTCGGTCACGTGCACCTGCGCGCCGGAAATGGCCTGGCCGCAGTACTTGTGGAAGGTGGGCACGTAGTCCACCGCGCGGACGGCGACGCCGGGCAGCGGCAGGGACCGCAGCGCGGGGACGAGCCGGCCGTCGATGTAGGGCGCGCCGAACACTTCGAACGGGGTGGTGGTTCCGCGGCCCTCGCTGACGTTGGTGCCCTCGAACAGGGCGAACCCGGCGTAGGCCAGGGCGGTGTCGACGGTCGGCATGTTGGGCGAGGGCGGGACCCACGGCAATCCGGTGTCGCGGAAGGTGTGCCGGCGCGACCAGCCCGTCATCTCGATCACCTCGAGGTCGACGTCGAGCCCGTCGCGCTCGGGAATGACGGCGAGGGCGAAATGCCGTGCCAGCTCGCCGACGGTCAGGCCGTGCCGGATCGGTATCGAGCATCGGCCCACGAAGCTCTCGAACCCGGCTCGCACACCGGGTCCGTGCACCGCCACGCCGCCGAGGGGGTTGGGCCGGTCGAGCACGACGACCCGGCATCCGGTGCGTGCCGCGGCGCGCAGCAGGTCGAACAGCGTCCAGATGTAGGTGTAGAACCGCACGCCGACGTCTTGCATGTCGAAGACCAGCGTGTCCACGCCGGACTCGGTGAGCGTGGCGTCGAGATCGCCGTCGGAGGCGAGGTACGTCTGGAACACCGGCAGTCCCGTGGCGGCGTCGACGGCCGTCGATTCGGTGTACCCGGCCTGCGCACTGCCGCCCAGTCCGTGTTCCGGGCCGAACAGCGCGCGCAGCGGCGCACCGGCGGCCAGCAGCGCGTCGACGGTCCGTCGCAGGTCGGCGACGACCCCGGTGCCGTTCGTCGCGAGTCCGATGCGCCGCCCGCCGATCAGCCCCGGCTGCCCCGCCGCCCGCTCGGCGCCGGTGAGCACCGTGTCGGTCATAGGTCGATCCGGGTGAGCACCCGATCGCCGCCGCGGGCGAAGGCGCAGGCCCGCGGCACGCCGGCCAGGCAGCCGGTCGACAGCATGCGTGCCGAGTAGTAGTCGATGTAGCGGAAACCGTAGGTCTCGCCCCGGGCGAAGGCGTGCCCCGAGATGGCCCGATGCCATATCTCGTAGGCGTCGGCGGAGATCTCGACGAAGCAGTCCGGGTCGAAACCTTCGGCGTCTTCCCAGTTGTCGGCGTGCAACAGGTGCGCGATGCCGTGGCGGGCGCGGCCGTCGTCGAACGGCACGGCCGCGAGGAACACGGCCCGCTCGGTCAGCTCCGCGGCCCGGGCATGGTCCCGGTGGATGCTGCGCTTCCAGTGCGCAACGACGATGTCGGGACGCGTCTCGCGGATGATGTCGGCGATCTGCTCGGCCGGCCCGTCGTCGTCCGGCAGGAAGCCGTCGGAGTAGTCCAGAGCCCGGAATTCGGCGCCGATGCCGTCGGCGAACTGCCGCGCCTCGGCGACCTTCTGGACCCGGTACTCGGACGGGGTCAGCCGCGGGTGGCCCCGCTCGCCGTAGGTGGCGGCCACCATGATGCCGCGGCCGCCGCGCAGGATGGATTCCGCGAGCATGGGCCCCGCGGTCAGCTCCATGTCGCCGATGTGGCCGCCCACGGCCAGAACGGTGTGTGCCATTCGTCGCTCCTCACCTGCCGCGCCGCGTGCGCCGTTTCGGGCACCCTCCCGGCCGGCGGTCCGCCGCCCAGCCGGACCGGCGTAGCGCGCCGCCCCGTCACGCTAGCAGCCGCCGGCCAGCGGCGATGCCGACAGAATCGGCGCGGCCGGGGGCCGCGGCGCGAGCATCGTTACCGCTTTGAAACCGCGCCGGGATTGACACTGTGATCCGAAGCGGTAATTCTTTTCATCAATTGGCCCGCCTCATGAGATGGATTTTCATTGACCGTGATGGACTCTCAGAGAGCGACGCGCATGCGCGAGCGGATCGAGTCGCGCCTGCCGCAAATGCCCGCTGCCATGACGAAGATCGCCATGCTGCTGCTGGACAAGCCGTCGGCGCCACTGGATCTGTCCATCACGGAGCTCGCCAAACAGGCCGGAACCTCCGCGGCGACGGTCACCCGGTTCTGCCGGCTGCTCGGGTATTCCGGCTATGTGCCGTTCCGGGTCGCGGTGGCCGCCGACATTGGCCGGGGCAGCGCGCTGGACTCCTGGCGCGCCGACATCGGCCGTGCGTTCGGCCCCAACGACCCGCCAGAGCAGGTGCTGCGCGCCCTGGTGATGGCGCAGTCGGTGTCGCTGCAGGCCACCGCCGACGGCATCGACCTCCATCAGCTCTCGTCCGTGGCGGAGACCATCGCCCGCTGCGGTCACCTGGACATCTACGGCACCGGTGGCAGCGGCGTCATGGCCGAGGAGATGGCGAACCGGCTGTATCGCATCGGCATCCCCGTCCACGTGTGGCCCGAGGTGCATGCGGCCCTGACCAGCGCGTCCATCCCGCGCGAGGGCGGCGTGGCGCTGGCCATCTCCAACACCGGCCGCACCGAGGAAACGATTGAGGCCCTGTCGCTGGCCGGTTCGTCCGGCGCCTTCACCGTCGCCATCACCGGCAGCGCCAAGTCGCCGCTGGCCCAGGTGGCGGACTGCCACATCGTCGCGTATGCGTCGGACTCCTACCTGCAGCCGGACGACCTGGCCGCGAAACACGCACAGCTTTTCGTGCTGGACCTGCTGTACCTGCTCGTCGCCCAGTGCAACTTCAGCAAGGTGGCCACCATGCTGGCCGCCTCCGCCATGGCGGTCTCCGACCACCGGCGCGGCGCCGGCCGCCCCGGCGCCCCGGCGCACGGTCGAAGCCACCCGGGTCCCGAAGGAGCCGCGGCGGCCACCCGCCCGCCGCGACCGTCGAGAGGAGCAACCCGTGGCTGACTACGTGCAGCGCTACCTGGCCGAGGTGACCGCCCGGCTGGACGCGATCGCCCGGGAGGCGGCCGCCGGAAGCCTCGACCCGGCCATCGACCTGCTGGCGGACGGCATCCGCCGCGGCGGCGTGATCCAGGCGTTCGGCACCGGCCACTCCCAGGCGTTCGCCATGGAGATCGCCGGGCGCGCCGGCGGGCTGATCCCCACCAACGCGATCCGGCTCACCGACCTCGCGCTGTACGGCGACCTCGACGCGGACCAGCTCTCCGGGCCCGCGCTGGAACGCGATCCGGACGTCGCCGAGAAACTCATCGGGCTCTACCCGATCCACCCGGCCGACGTGTTCGTGATCGCGTCGAACTCCGGCGTGAACCCTTCGATCGTGGGGGTGGCCCTGGCCGCGCAGGCGGCCGGACATTCCGTCATCGCCGTCACCAGTCTGGAGCACACGAACGGCGTGCAGCCGAAACACACCTCCGGCAAACGCCTTTCGGAGGTCGCGGACGTCGTCATCGACAACCGTGCGCCCTACGGGGACACGACGATCGGCCTCGGCGAGGTGGCCAAGGTGGGGGCCGTCTCGTCGATCACTGCAGCGTTCATCGCCCAACTTCTCACCATCGGTGTCGCCGACCGGCTCGCGGCCGATGGTGCCACTCCGCCGGTCTACATCTCGGCGAACATCCCGGAAGGAGACGCGCACAACAACGCTCTAGAAGCCCGCTTTGGCAACCGCATCAAGCGAGGGGCGTAGTCCGGGCCCCCGGAACCAACGAAAGGTTGGAAGTCAATGAGCAGTGAATCCAAGAGCATCAACCGGCGGACCGTGCTGCGCGGGGCCGCCGCGACGGCGGCTCTCGTGCCCCTGGCCGGAGTCGTCGCTGCGTGTGCCGGCGGTGGTGCCGAAGAAACGACCAGCTCCTCCACCGAGAGCTCCAGCTCGTCCGCGGAGGGCGAGTCCAGCTCCTCGTCGTCCGAGGCCCCGGCCGAGTCCAGCTCGGAGTCGTCGGCTCCCGCCGACGGCGCGAACCCGTTCGGGCTGGAGTCCGGCTCGTCGGTCAACGCCGTCATCTTCAACGGTGGCTACGGCTACGACTACGTAACGTTCGCCGCGGATGTCGCCTCGAAGCACAACGACGGCGTCACCTTCGACGTCAAGCCGTCGACCAAGATCGCCACCGAGCTGCAGCCGCAGTTCGTCGGCGGCAACCCGCCCGACCTGATCGACAACTCCGGGGCCGACGCCATCGGCTTCTCCACGATCATCGACCAGCTCTCGACGCTCGACGATGTCTTCGAGGCCAACAACTACGAGGGCACCAAGATCGCGGACACCCTGTTCGGCGGCGTGAAGTCGACCGGCACCTACAGCGGCAAGTTCGTCGCCGTGAACTACGTGATGACGGTGTACGGCATTTGGTACTCGGGCTCGCTGTTCGACGAGAACGGCTGGACCCCGCCGAAGACGTGGGACGAGGCGATCGAGCTCGGCGCCAAGGCCAAGGAGAAGGGCAAGTACCTCTGGGTGTGGGGCAAGGAGGCCGCCACCTACTACCAGACGACCGCCGTCGACTCCGCCATCAAGGAGGGCGGACCCGAGGTTCGCCTCGCCCTGGAGAACCTGAAGCCGGACTGCTGGTCGCACCCGGCCATGCAGGCCGTGTTCAAGGCGCTGGAGACCTGCGTCACGAACGGGTACTTCGTGCCGGGCGGCGCGGGCACCCAGTTCACCGATGCGCAGGCCAAGTGGTCGAACGATCAGCAGGCGCTGCTGTACCCGTCCGGGGCGTGGATCGAGAACGAGATGAAGAAGGCCACCAAGGAAGGCTTCGAGATGAAGGGCATTCCCGAGCTGGTGGTCTCGGATTCGCCGAAGATGCCGTACGAGACGCTGCGCGCCGGCTCCGGCGAGCCGTACATCGTCCCGTCCACCTCGGCCAACCCGGCCGGCGGCAAGGAACTGCTCCGCGCCATGCTGTCCAAGGATGCCGCGACGAACTTCGCCAAGACGAAGCTCGCCCCGACCATCGTGGCCGGCACCGTCCCGGAGGACGGGTTCGGCTCCACGGCACTGGTCTCGCAGTCCGAGATGCTCACCGCCGCCGGCGACAACGTGTTCAACTACCAGTTCGTGGACTACTACGGCATGAACACCGACCAGCTCGTGGTGTGGAATTCGTTCCTCTCCGGCGAGACGGACGCCGCGGGCCTGACCAAGGGTCTGCAGGACATCACCGACAAGATCGCCAACGATTCGTCGATCGAAAAGATCACGGTCACCGAGTGATCCCATGGCCTACGATCACGTGACACCCATCACACGTCGCGAACCGTAGTCCGCAGTCACGCACGGGCCGGACGACCTCGCACCACCGGCCGTCCGGCCCGTGCCTTGCACGGTGAGGAACCGTACGAATGAGTCGACCCAGCGTCATCGACCCGCGGGTGTCCGAGCATCACCCACCCGCGGCCCCGGCCCCGGTCGCGCGCGACCGTTTCGCGGCCATCTTCCTGCTGGCCGGCGGGGCGCTCGGCGTCGCACAGATCCTGCTGCCCTGGTTCGGCAGCGCCAGCGGCTGGGACCAGTACTACAACACGCCAGCGTCTGGCTTCAACGCCACCGTCGCCGCCTACGCGGTCGTGGCCTCGCTGGTCTGCGGCGTCGTCCTGCTTGCGTGCGGCGCGGCGCTGCTCGCCACGCACGTCGCGGTGCGCCCGATCGCCAAGGTGGCGCGGGTGGCCTCGATCGTGGCGATGCTGTGTGCCGGCTGGTGGATCGCGGTGGGCCCGCGCCCGTTCTCGGACCTGTTCGGCGGCAGCAACGTCGGCTGGTACGCCTTCCTCATCGCCGGCATCGCCGGCATCATCGGTGCCGGTCGCGCCCTGGCCGGCCCGGAGCTCACCTTCGACAAGGTCAGCTTCATGGCCGTGTTCCTCGGGCTGCCGCTGGTGATCTTCGTGGTGTTCGTCGTCTCCCCCTTCGTCCAGGCCATCTACTACTCGATGACCGACTGGAAGGGCTTCTCGGCGGACATGAACTTCACCGGCCTGGACAACTACGTCAAGCTGTTCCAGGACGACACGTTCCGTCACGCGGTGCTGAACAACATCAAGTTGGCCATCGTGGTGCCGCTGGTGACGATCATCCTGGCGCTGGCCATCGCGTCCATGGTGACGGTCGGCGGACCGTCGCGCGGGCCGGTGCGCGGCATCCGCGCCTCCAGCTTCTACCGAGTGGTGTCGTTCTTCCCGTACGCCGTGCCCGCCATCGTCATCGGCCTGATCTGGGCGCAGGTGTTCGACCCGGCCCGCGGCATCCTCAACAAGGCGCTCACCGGCATCGGCCTGGACGGCTTCCTCAACTTCGCCTGGCTCGGCGGCAAGCCCGTCTCGCTGTACGCCACGATGTTCGTCATCATCTGGAGTTTCGTGGGCTTCTACGCGGTGCTGTTCATCGCGTCGATCAAGGGCATCTCCGCCGAGGTGTACGAGGCGGCGAAACTGGACGGCGCCGGCCGCTTCCGGACCGCGATCTCGGTGACCGTGCCGCTGATCCGGGACACCATCCAGACCGCCTACATCTATATCGGCATCGCCGTCCTGGACGCGTTCGTCTACATGGTGGCCCTCAATCCGGTGGCGGGGCCGGAAACCATCGTGATGTCGCAGGACCTGTACAACACCGCGTTCCGCAAGGGCCAGTTCGGCTACGCCACCTCCATGGGCGTCGTGCTGGCCGTCGTGACGCTGCTGTTCGCCACCTTGGTGTTCCTGGTGAACCGCTGGACCGGAGGCGGATCGGCCTCACCCAACAAGCGCAAGGGCCGCGGCGTCCCGGTGCCGACCGTGGCCGCCGCCGCGACCGCCGCTCCCCTCGGTCAGTCAGGAGTGCTGTGATGACGACTCTGGCCACCCCGCCGCGGCACCATGCGGACCCGCCGGTCAACCGGAGCCGCGCCTCCGGCGGCGATCGCGCCGTCGCCATCAGCACGCACACCCTGCTGGTCATCTGGTCGCTGATCGTGCTCATCCCACTGGTGTGGGTGTTGATGACGTCGTTCAAGTCGACCCAGGAGGTGCTGTCCGGCTCGCCGCTGGCGCTGCCCGCGAAACTGCACTGGGAGAACTACGCGAACGCGTGGGATCAAGCCGGCATCGGCCAGTGGTTCGTCAACACCGTGATCGTGGTGGGATTCTCCCTGGTCATCGTGATGGTGCTCGGCGCCATGTGCGCCTACGTGCTGGCCCGGTTCTCGTTCCCCGGTAACCGGCTCATCTACTACTTCATGCTGGCCGGGCTCACGTTCCCGATCTTCCTGG
>JBIQMQ010000093.1:0-9723 GCA_044463185.1 Nakamurella lactea
CCGGCCGTGATGAACGGGAACCACTGCATGTCCGTCGGCAGGTACGGGATGCGCCCCGGCGACGGCCGCATCCCCACGACGTTGCAGAACGATGCGGGGATGCGCAGCGACCCCGCCATATCGGTCCCGGTCGCGAGCGGGCTCATTCCTGCCGCCAACGCGGCGGCCGACCCGCCGCTGGAGCCGCCCACGGTGCGCTCCAGGTCCCACGGGTTGCGCGTGGTGCCGAATAGCGCATTCGAGGTATGCCCGCCCGTGCCGAACTGCGGCGTATTCGTCTTGCCCAGCATGATGGCCCCGGAACGCCCCGCCCGATGCACGATCGTCGCGTCCGCCGTCGGCACATGATCCGCGAACGCGCCGGATCCATACGTGGTGCGAACCCCGGCCGTGTCCAGCAGGTCCTTGTGCACGATCGGCAGCCCGTGCAGTGGTGGAAGCACTTCGCCAGAGCCGCGCAGCTCATCCGCCCGGGCGGCTGCCTCCATCGCCTGGTCGAAGGTCCGCGTGCAGATGGCGTTCACAACGCCATCGCAGGCCTCGATTCGGGCGATGTGTGTGCCGACCACCTCCCGGGCCGACAACTCACCGGCATGCAACGCCGCTGCCAGATCGACCGCCGGCATCGCGGTGATCCCGTCCGGCGCCGGAAGAGCACGAGCCGGCGCCGGAAGGACTGGGGGCGCGACATCACGGGCCCCTCCGGCGCCGCCCGCAGGCCTGCGCTGCAATTCCGTCACGACCGGGAAGCCGTCACGCCGGGACGGTGCTCGCCTGCATCGCGGCGAAGATCGCCGCCGGGCTCAGCGGCACATGACGTACCGGTGGTGCACCCATCGACGCCAGGGCGTCGTCCACGGCGGAGGCGATCGTCGACGGGACGGGGATCGTGCCCGCCTCGCCGATGCCCTTCACCCCGAGCGGGTTGATGGGTGACGGCGTCTCCTGGTGGATGATCGTCATGTCGGGCACCTCGGTGGCGTACGGCACGAGGAACTCCATGAAACTCGCGTTCTTCAGGACGCCGTCCGTGCCGTAGTCGAGGTACTCGTAGAAGGCGCCGCCGAACCCCTGTGCTACGCCTCCCGCCACCTGTCCTTCGATGATCAACGGGTTGATCATCTTGCCGCAGTCGTGGACGCAGATGTACTTGCGCACCTTGATATTGCACGTGACCGGGTCGATTTCGATGATCGCCCCGTGCGCGCCGTAAGCCCAGGTGGCGTGTGGCGGTGAGAAATACTCTTGCGCCTCGATCCCGGGGCGTTTGCCGTCCGGTAGTGGTGGCCCGTCGGAACTTGCCGTCGGCGCGAACTGGGTCGCGCTGGCCGCCGCCTTGTTGAACGCGTAGCGCAACGGATTACTCATGGTCGCCACTTCTGCGAGCGTGGCGCCGCGATCACCCGACCCGCGGACGAACACCCGGCCGTCGGCCAATTCGAGATCCTCCGGATCGGCCTCCAACATGTCTGCCGCAGTCTTCAGCACCATCTCCCGCGCCTTGATCGCCGTCTTATGGATGGCGTTGCCGGCGACCACCGCCGACCGGCTGGCGAAGGTGGCGCAGCCCCAGTCGAAGACGCCGGTGTCGCCCTCGACGACGATCACGTCGGACGCGGTCACGCCCAATTGATCGGCCACGATCTGCGCCCAAGTCGTCTTGTGACCCTGTCCCTGGGTCGTGAGACCGGTATTGACGAACACCTTGCCGGTGATCGGATGGACTCGCACCTGCCCGCCCTCGTAGGGACCGAGGCCGGTGCCCTCGACGTAGAAGGCCATGCCGAGGCCGAGGAACCGGCCCTGCGCGCGGGCCGCCTCCTGCTCCGCCCGGAACGCGGGAACGTCCAGGGCTTCCTCCAACGCTGTCAGGCACTGGTCGTACTCGCCGGAATCCATCTTCACCGGCAGACCGTCGGCGAAGATCAATCCCTCTCGTGCGTAGGGGAACTCCTCCGGCGCGATGAAGTTGCGCCGCCGAATCTCGAACCGATCGATGCCCAGTTCCTGCGCGAGCTGGTCCATGGCCCGCTCGATCGCGAAGTTGGCGTGCGGGCGCCCACAGCCCCGATACGGCGTGACCGGGACGGTCGGTGTGTAGACGCAGGAGAACTCGACCTCGATATTGGGAATCCGGTAGGAACTGGCGATCGAGGTGGACGCCACTTGGGCGACCGCGATGCCGTAGGGGATGAACGCGCCCGTGTCGTGGACGAATCGATCGCGCAGGCCGATCACCCGCCCGTCCTCCGTCGCGGCGAGATCGATGTAATGGATCTGGGTGCGCTCTTGCGACATGTTGACGAAGTTCTCGCCCCGGTCTTCGATCCACTTCACCGGTCGCCGCAGCTCCCGTGACGCGAGAGGCACCATGATCTCGTTCGAATACGGGAACAGGATCTTCGGGCCGAACCCGCCGCCGACGTCCGGTGCGATGACGCGGACGTAGTTCTCGTCCAAATCGAACAGGCTCGACAGCGCGCCTCGCAGACCGATCGGGGTCTGCGTGGCGGCCCATACTGTGAGTTCGCCGGATACCTCGTCCCAGCGCGCGGCCGTTGCCAGGCACTCCATCGGTGCCGCGGTGCTTCGATCCACCTGAACCCGGATCGAGGTGATGTGATCGGCCTTCGCGAAGGCCGCATCGGCATCGCCGCATCGCTGCACGAAATGAGCGGCAATATTGTTCGGCACGTCGGCGTGCACCAACGGGGCGCCGTCCTGGGCCGCTCGTTCGATGTCGATCTCCACCGGCAGCGGCTCGTAGCGCACATCCACCAAGGATGCGGCGTCCTCCGCGGTGTATCGATCATCGGCGACGACGAACGCCACGGCTTGCCCGCCGTAGAAGACCTCGTCGTGCGCCAGAGGGTACTGGGTGCGGCCGTGGGTGATGCAGGGGTGCGGGATGAGCAGCGGCATCAGCACATCGAGCGGCCCCAGATCGGCGTGCGTGTAGACCTTGTGCACGCCCGGATAGGCCGCGGCTGCCGACGTGTCGATCGACAGGATCCGCGCATGCGGATGCGGACTTCGGACGAAGGCACCGTGAAGAGCCCCTTCCAGCGGGATGTCGTCGACGAAGCGGCCCTCGCCGCGTATCAATCGATCGTCCTCGTTGCGTTGGACGCGTTCTCCGAACTGACGTGTGGACATCGGCGGTCACCCTTCCTTGGCGTCGCGAAGGTCGATGGCCCGGCGGGTCGCCGCGACGATATTCTGATATCCAGTGCAGCGACACAGGTTGCCGGCCAACTGTTCTCGGAGCTCTGTGTCGGAGAGGTCGTTGCTGATGCCTTCGTCCAGAAGCCCGGCGACCGACATCATGAACCCCGGTGTGCAGAATCCGCACTGCAGCGCGTGGCACTCGCGGAAGGATTGCTGCACGGGGTGCAACGTGCCGTCGAAATCGGCCAAACCCTCCACGGTCCGGATGTCGCAGCCGTCGGCCTGCACCGCCAGGGTGAGGCACGACCGCGTCGGCCTGCCGTTCAGATGGATGGTGCAGGCACCGCACACGCCATGCTCACAGCCGACATGAGTGCCGGTGAGCCGCAGTTCGTGGCGCAGGAAATCCGACAGCAGCATCCGCGCCGGTACCTTGGCCTCGACCGCGGTGTCGTTGACCGTCATGGCGACAGCCACTACGTCGTCCGCCTCGTACTCACCCGCGATCGGGCGCGCGCTCCGCGCTTCCGTTGTCATACCAATGCTCCCGTCCGCTGGATGGCTTGTTCGAGTGCGCGCTGGACCAGCCCCTGAAGGAGGTGGCGCCGATACCGCCGTTGCATCTCCGGTTCGTCCGTGCCGTCGATCGAATGCGTGGCATGCTTGGCCACCTCGGCGAACAGTTCCGGCGACGGCTTGCTGCCGGCAAGCAACGCCTCGCATTCGGCGAGGACGACCGGGGTGCTGGCGATGCCGCATGCCCCGAGTCGCGCCCGTTGGATGGCGCCGCCGGGCCCCATCTTGACCGTGCAGGCCACCGCCGACATCGCGAAATCACCGTGCCGGCGGGCGAACTCGCAAAACGCCCACCCCTCGTCGCGTTCCAGCACCGGGAACGCCGCCTCCACCAGCAGTTCATCAGGCTCCAGGGCCGTGGTGAAGATGAACTGGAAGAAGTCGGCCGCCGGGATCCTGCGCTGCCCAGTCGGGCCCTGGGCGACGAGTTCTCCGCGCAGGGTCGCAATGAGGCACGGCAGTTCCGCAGCGGGGTCGGCGTGGGCGAGACTGCCGCCGACGGTGCCCCGATTGCGGATCACGGGATGCGCGACGTTCTGCAGCGTCTCCCTGATGAGCGGGTTGGCCCGGTAGGCCGACTCGTCGAACTCGAGTGTGCGCTGGCGCGTCATGGCCCCGACCCGCACGTGGCTGGGATCGGTGCGAACGTAGTCCAGCTCGTCGAGCAGTCGCAGGTCGATGACCACTTCAGGGTGCGATAGACGGAAGTTCATCGTCGGAATCAAGCTCTGCCCGCCGGAGAGGATCGCCGAGTCGTAGTTCTCGGCGCGCGCCTGCACCGCGGACTGCACATCCGCCGGAACGACATATCGAAATGCTGAGGGCTTCACTGCGGCTCCTTTGCGCTCAGACGCCTGTGAGCATGTCGGCGTACTCCGGGTAGCTCAGCGGAGTTGTGGCCAGAACGTCGTCCATGTTGTCGCCGGTCATCATGACCTGCGTCACAGCGTTCTGGAATTCGACCTTCTTGCCGTCGAGCAGATCCACCATCACTCGGCCGCCGATCAGGCCGGTCTCGGCCGCCGAGTAGTAGCGGCTGGCCGCCATGTATGGCGTGCCCATCCATGTCTTCATCTCCTCGTCGCCGTCGCTGGTGACGTGGGTGATGTTGGTGATGCCCTGCTGCTTCAAGTAGCTGGCGATGCCGTTGCCCATGGCGGCCGCGTAGTCGATGACGACGGTGACATCCGGGTGCGCTTGCAGTGCGCGCTGGACGACCTCGGTGCCCTTGGTGCGATCGAAGTAGCCTTGTTCGCGCACCACTATTTCGAAGCCGGATCCGGCGAGAGATTCGTCCAGTCCGGTGTCGATATTCTCCGAGAATCCTTGGCCCAGAACGGCTTGCACCACCACGACCTTGCCGGGCTCGGCATTTTCCTTCACCCAGTCGCCGATCATCCGGCCGCCCTTGACGCTGTCGACGAATGCCACACCGGACACGTAGTCGTCGACGACGGTCGGGATGGCCCACAAGCACAGGCTCGACGGGATCTTCGCCGTTTCAGCCTTCTTCAGGCCGGTGAGCACGTTGTTGATGGTGTTCGGCAGGATCACCAGTCCGTCGACGCCCTGGGCGACGAGGCTCTCCAGGTTGGACAGCTCGTCGGCGTCGGAGAAGTTCGCCTGCAAGATCTTCAGGCCGTAGCCGGTGCCGTCGAGTGCCTTCGCCACTCCCTGGGCGACCTGCTTGTCGTACTCCACGAAGCCGTTGAGGGACAGGCCGATCAGCTTGTCGCCGCCGCCCGAGGTCGCGGCGCTACTCGAGGCGGCTTGGCTGCTGGTCGAGCCGGCCGCCGTGCTGCTGGAGCCGGCGTCTTTGGTGTCCGCGCCGCAGGCCGCGAGCAGGGGGCCGCCCAGTGCCAGCCCGGACAGTGCCGCGGCACCGCCGAGAAACTTCCGTCGGGAAATGGCACGGAGCTGGGGGATGGTGCTGAACGTGTCTTTCGTCATGGGATCCTCCGGTCGGTGGGGCGGGCGTGGCGAGGGGACTGCTGGAACGGGACTTCATCAGGGCCATCGAGTCGATGGCCGGGACTGCGTCATCGTCGTTTGACGTTGGCCCGACGACGACGGAGTTCGGCGGTCGCAGTGACTGTCACTGCGGCGATCAGGATCGCGCCGAACACGAATTGGTTGTAGGAGTTGGGCACATTCAAGAAGGTGAGGGAACTCGTGACGACGCCCAGCACCAGAACGCCCAGGAAGCTGCCGAGGATCGTTCCGCGACCGCCGGCCAGAGAGGCGCCCCCCAGCACGATCGCCGCGATGGTCGTCAGTTCGAGCCCGCCGCCGACGTGGGGGTCACCGGCTCCGGACCGCCCGGCCATGACGACCGCCGCGAGTCCCGCCAGGATTCCGTTGATGACGAACACGATGATCTTGACGCGCACCACCGAGATGCCGGCGAGGAACGCCGCTTCTTCGTTGGCGCCCACGGCGTAGAGCTGGTGTCCGAAGCGGGTGAAGTGCAGGAGGAGCCCGCCGATCACGAGGGCACCGAGCCACAGCAGGATCGGTGTCGGGATGCCGATGACGCTGCCGCTCTGCAGCCACAGCAGCCCGTCCGGGATGGGGATCGTCGTGCTCCGTGACAGCGTGACCGCGGCGGATGCGAAGACCGCAAGCCCACCGAGGGTGAGGATGAACGGTGCGATGCGGATCAGTGCGACAAGCAGCCCCCACACCAGCCCGGTGGCCCCGGCCACGGCCAGCACGATGAGGACGGCCATGGATTCCGGGACGCCGGCCGTGAGTTGTTTGGCCGTGAGCACCGCACCGAACGACACCATGCTGCCGACAGAGAGGTCGAACTGCCCTGCGACCAGCAGCATGGTCTGCCCGATGGCCAGGATTCCCAGCACGGAGTGCGCCACCAGGACCTGCTTGATGTTCCCGGACGACAGGAAGTTCGCGTTCTGGCTGTCGGTGAAGGCCGCCAAGCCGATGATGATCACGATCAGCGGGATATAGACCTGCAGGTTGTCCTTGATCGCCGGACTGATCAGACGGCGGGTCTTCTGCGCGTGCGAAACGTCAGGGCGCGGCGTGGCGTCAACGGTCATCAGTTGCATCCCAATTCCATGTCGAAGATGGCGGACTCGGTGGCGTCGGCGCCGGCGAGCTCGCCGACAACACCGCCGTCCCGCATGACGATGACGCGGTCCGCAACGCTTTGAATTTCCTGGTACTCGGTCGACAGCACGACGACAGCGGCGCCGCCGGCCGCGCGCTGCCGCACGATCCGGTAGATCTCGGATTTCGACGGGATGTCGACGCCGACGGTCGGTTCGTCGAGCACCAAGATGCTGCTGTCCACGTTGAGCCAGCGGGCCAGCACCACGCGTTGTTGGTTGCCGCCGCTCAACGTGCGAACGGGGTTGCGCACGTCGGCGGTCTTGACGGAGAGCGACCGGCAGACCTCGGCTGCGCGTCTCGCGGCGCGGAGGGGAAGGCCGAGCGAATTCGCGGCTATGCCATGTTCGGCGAGCAGCACGTTTTCCGCGACGGACCTGTCCAGCATCAGCGCCTGACGCTTTCGGTCGGCCGGTAGCAGAGCGATGCCGGCACGGGCCGCTCGATTGCGGCGCTGCGGATGGATTCCCCCGACAGTCACCTCACCGGCGGTGGGTTTGATGGCCCCGGCGATGAGTTGGCCCACGTGTCCGGCGCCGGAGCCCACGGAACCGGTGATCACCAGCACTTCGCCGCGCCGGACGCTCAGCGAGACGTCGTTGACGGCCGCCCCGAAGCTCACGTGGTCGAGCTCGACAGCGACATCGCCGAGGATCGGCTGCGCCGTGATGAGATCCTCGCGGCGCAGCCAACTGCCGGCGCCGAACATGTCGGTGATGAGCTGCGAGGTGGTGGTGTCCGCCGTCTGCCCGGTGGTTACCTGCCGCCCGTCCCGCAGCACCGTGTAGTCGTCGGCGAGCTGCATCACTTCGTCGAGGTGGTGGCTGATATATATGACGGCGATTCCGTTGTCTCGGATCGCGCGGGTCACGGCGAACAGCCGGCCGATCTCCGAGCGGTGCAGGCTGGCACTCGGTTCGTCCATGATGATGCACGCCGCGTTGAAGTCCACCGCGCGGGCGATCTCCAGCATTTGGGTCTGGGCCACGGTCAAGGACGAGGCGGGTGCGTCCAGGTCGAGGTCCACGCCGAGCCGATCCAGCCGGGCCTGCGCCTCCGCGGCAATGGACCTGCGGGTCACCAGTCCCCATCGGTTGCGACCCGGGGCGTGCAGCACCAGGTTCTCGGCCACCGTCCGGGTCGGCGCGATCTGGCGTTCCTGATGCACCACCCGGATCCCGTGGTCCCGCGCAGAACGGGGATTGAGGGTGACGGGTTCACCGTGCAGCAGGATCGTGCCGGAGTCCGGCTGCAGTGCGCCCGATGCGATCTTGATGAGCGTGGATTTCCCGGCGCCGTTCTCTCCGACCAAGGCATGCACGCGGCCGGCTTCGATGCGGATGCAGACGTCGTTGAGCGCACGGGTGCCTGGGAATGACTTGTCGATGTGACGCAATTCGAGTGGTGCGTTCACAGGCTCTGCCTATTCGCTCAGAGAATACGTTAATCAGAGATGAGTGACACTGTGGTGGACCAACGCGGTGTTGTCAAGAGCAAAATCTCAAATTCGTGGCGGTATTCCGCAGGGCGCGCAGCAGACCTGCCGGCGGGATCCGCGCCCGCGCAAGGCCGACCAGACCAGCAGCAACAGTGCCGCACCGAGCACCGGCGCGAGCCGTTTGAGGGCCGCACCCTGCGCGAATTTCAGCATGTCCAACGCGTCGTCGCTTCCGGCAGGCTGCGATCGTGGCGCAGCAAAGGGCGCAGCCTTCGGGCCGGCAGCGGAGGCAGGCGCCGGCCCAGTAGCGGACGACGCTGCTGCGGCGGCGGACGCGGCGGCCGCCGCGTCCGTCGCGTCAACGGGTGCGGGTTCGGGCGCGGTCAGCATCGCTGAGAGATTGCTGGCGAACTGGGCGGTGATTCGATTGCCGACCTCGGACATGATTCCCCGTCCGAACTGCGCCGGTCGGCCGGTGATCTCGAGATCCGTGGTGATCACGCACTCGGTGGATTCGCCGTCGATCTCGTGGAGCTGGGCGGTGATGGTGGCTCCCGCGCTGCCGCCGCCTTTGCGGTCGCTGCCTTGGGCGGTCAACACGGCCCGATGCGCCGCTTCGTCCTTCTCCAGGAACGTCGCCGTGCCGGCGTAGTGCAGCAGGACGGGTCCGAACTTGATTCGGACGGACCCTTCGATGAAGTCGCCGGACACTGAGGTCACGGCCGCCCCGGGGAAGCACGGCACGACGCGCTCTACGTCGAGTAGCACCTCCCATGCCCGAGAGATCGTGACGGGGATGGTGAACCTGTTCTCCAACTGCATCGCAGACTCCTTGTCGGTGGCCGTCTCTGGACGTGCCCCGGAGGGGTCACTGGGCGGCTGGCGGGATCGCTTGGGAAAGTCATTGACTTTGCGTCGGGCTCGACGCTACTCTCTTGAGCGGATAGGATATCCACCTAGCGAATATTGAGTCAAGCACTCCGGGAGGCGTTTCCTATGGCCGGCAATTTCCGAGTCTCGATCGACACCGGCGGAACCTTCACCGACGTCCTGGCTGTGGACGAATCGAGTGGGTCCATTTACGTGGTCAAGACGCCGAGCGACCGCGAGGATCCCAGCCGGGCGCTGCTCGCCGGTATCGACAAGATTCTGGCCAATGCCGGCAAAAACTACTCCGACATCGAGACCGTCATCCACGGCACCACGACGGCGACCAACGCTGTCTTGGAGCACGAGTTCTCGGGCATAGGTCTGCTGGTGACGGAGGGCTTCCGGCACATTCTGGAGATCGCCCGGCAGTCAGTACCCGACGGCTACGGCAACTCGTTCTTCTGGGTCAAGCCGCCCAGACTGGTGCCGTTGCACCTGGTGCGGGAGGTTCCGGAACGCATCCTGTTCGACGGCACGGT
>JBIQMQ010000094.1:0-9609 GCA_044463185.1 Nakamurella lactea
CTCGTGACACCCTGCGCTGCGGCCTCGTCACACCTCGGCGCTCGCGGCGACCTTCGCTGCGGCTTCGTCACTCCCGTTCGATACGCTGGATGTTCGCGCAGGCGCCGCTAGAGCACCGCGCCGACCCGCAAGATCAGGAGTGTGCCGTGGCCGCCGACCGTTTGGATGCCGTTATTTCGCTGGCGAAACGACGTGGGTTCGTCTTCCAGGCGGGCGAGATTTACGGCGGCTCCCGCTCCGCGTGGGATTACGGCCCGCTCGGAGTGGAGCTCAAGGAGAACATCAAGCGGCAGTGGTGGCAGTCGATGGTGCGTGGCCGAGACGACGTGGTCGGCCTGGACTCGTCGATCATCCTGCCGCGCCAGGTGTGGGTGGCGTCGGGCCACGTCTCCGCGTTCACCGACCCGCTGATCGAATGCCTCAACTGCCACAAGCGGCACCGCGAGGACCACCTGCAAGAGGCCCTCGCTCTGAAGAAGGGCATCGACAACCCCGATTCGATCCCGCTCGAGGAGATCGTCTGCCCGGACTGCGGCGTGCGCGGACAGTGGACCGAACCGCGGCAGTTCAACATGATGCTGCAGACCTACCTCGGGCCGGTGCAGGACGAATCCGGGCTGCACTATCTCCGACCGGAGACCGCGCAGGGCATCTTCGTCAACTTCGCCAACGTGATGGGCGCCGCGCGCAAGAAGCCGCCGTTCGGCATCGGCCAGATCGGCAAGTCGTTCCGCAACGAGATCACGCCCGGCAACTTCATCTTCCGCACCCGGGAGTTCGAGCAGATGGAGATGGAGTTCTTCGTCGAGCCGGGCACCGACGAAACCTGGCACGAGTACTGGATCGAGGAGCGGACCAACTGGTACGTGAACCTCGGCGTGGCCAGGGAGAACCTGCGGCACTACGAGCACCCCAAGGAGAAGCTGTCGCACTACTCGAAGCGCACCGTCGACATCGAGTACCGCTTCGGCTTCAAGGGCAGTGAGTTCGGCGAGCTGGAGGGCATCGCCAACCGCACCAACTTCGACCTCACCACGCACTCGGAACATTCCGGCAAGGACCTGACCTACTTCGACCAGACCACGGGGGAGCGCTATACCCCCTACGTGATCGAGCCGGCCGCCGGACTCACCCGCTCCCTGATGGCGTTCCTGGTCGACGCCTACGCCGAGGACGAGGCGCCCAACACCAAGGGCGGCGTGGACAAGCGCACCGTGCTCAAGCTGGATCGGCGGCTGGCGCCGGTGAAGGCCGCCGTGCTGCCGCTGTCCCGGCACGCCGACCTGTCCCCGGTGGCGCGCGACCTGTCGGACCAACTGCGGGCGATGTGGAATGTGGACTTCGACGACGCCGGGCAGATCGGCCGCCGCTACCGCCGCCAAGACGAGATCGGCACGCCCTACTGCATCACGGTCGACTTCGACTCGCTCGAGGACCACGCCGTGACCATCCGGGATCGCGACACGATGGCGCAGGAGCGCATCGCCCTGGATCAGGTGCAGCGGTACCTGGCGGAGCGGCTGGTCGGCGCCTGACGGCTCGGCCGGCTGCCATGACGGATGTCATGGCAGAGCCGTGACGCGCGGCCTGGGCTACCGGGCCCCGGCCGCGACACAGTCGTAGGTATGACGACATCACCTGCGACACAAAGATTCTCCGAATCGGGCGGCGAAGCGCCGCCGGACGGCGCCGCCGTGCGGCTCTCCGCACTGCACAAGAGCTTCGGGCCGGTGCACGCGGTCCGCGGCATCGACCTGACCATCGCGCCCGGCGAAGTGGTGGCGTTCCTGGGACCGAACGGCGCCGGCAAGTCCACCACCATCGACATGATGCTGGGGCTGACCTCACCCGACTCCGGCACCGCCCGGCTGTTCGGCGACGACCCGGCGGACGTGGTGCGCAGCGGCAGTGTGGGAGCCATGCTGCAGGGCGGATCGCTGTTGCCCGATCTCACCGTCCGGCAACTCGTCGCCATGTTCGCCTCGCTGCACCGGCATCCGCTGTCCGTCGACGAGGCGCTGGAGCGGGCCGGCGTCACCGCCATCGCCGGGCAGCAGACCACCAAGCTGTCCGGTGGACAGGCGCAGCGCGTGCGCTTCGCCCTGGCATTGGTGCCCGACCCCGATCTGCTGCTGCTGGACGAACCGACCGTCGCCATGGACGTCGAGCTGCGCCGCTCGTTCTGGACGTCCATGCGCCAGTTCGCCGGCGCCGGCAAGACCGTCCTGTTCGCCACCCACTACCTGGAGGAGGCCGACGATTTCGCCGACCGCGTCGTGGTGCTCGCGGGCGGCCGGCTCGTCGCCGACGGCACCGGGGCGCAGATCAAGGCGAGCGTGGCGGGCCGGGCGATCACCGCCGCGGTGCCCGGCGCAGAACCGGACGCACTGCGCGCCCTACCCGGTGTGGCGTCCGTGCAGCAGACGGGGCCGCGCATGCTCCTTCGCTGCACCGATTCCGACCGGGCGCTGCGCGCGATGCTCGCCGCCTTCCCGGCCAGCCACGACATCGAGATCCGCACCGGCAATTTGGAGGACGCGTTCCTCGAACTCACGAACGGCGTGGCGGCATGAGCACCCCCACCACTCACCCCGCACCGAGGACCTCCGCCATGACCATCGCTGTCAACTACACGATCACCAGCGCCCGTACGACGTTCCGCAACACGCGCTTCATCCTGTTCACCGTCGCGCTGCCCGTGGTGATGTACCTGCTGTTCAACAACCTCTACGGCGCCGAGACCGAGGACGGCGTCAACGTCGGCTCCTATCTGATGGTGTCCATGGCCGCCTACGGCGGCATCGGTGCGACCATCAACGCCGGCGCGCGGATCGCCATCGAGCGGCAGACCGGCTGGAACCGGCAGCTCAGGCTCTCCGCGCTCAGCGCGCGCGGCTACCTGTTCGCCCGGGCGGCCGTGTCGCTGCTGGTCGCGTTGCCGGCCATCGTGCTGGTGTTCGTCGCCGGCGTGCTGTTCGGCAGCGCGCACTTGACGCTCGGTCAGTGGCTGGGCTGCGGCCTGGCGCTGTGGCTCGCGCTGATCCCGTTCGGCGTCATCGGCCTGGTGATCGGGTTCCTGGCCACCGTCGACGCGGCGCAGCCGCTCACGATGCTCGTGTACATGGCATTGGCCATTCTGGGCGGCTTGTGGTTCCCGGTCAGCCAGTTTCCGGCGGCGCTGCAGCACATCGCCATGGCGCTTCCCTCGTACTGGGCGGCGGAGATCGCCCGTGCGCCACTCGCCGGACAGGCCATTCCGCTCGGCGGCGTGCTGGTGTTGGCCGCCTGGGCCGCAGGTCTGGGACTGGTGGCCATGGCCGCCTATCGGCGCAGTGGCCGCAAGGCATGACGCCGCAGCCCGCGCAAGCGCGGCGGGCTCCCGCCCCGCCGGCAGCGGAACCACCCCGATCGACGATCGACCGAGCAGCAGTGATGCTGCAGGATGAGAGGGTGATGCAGCGGAGCGGGAGCCGGCTCGCCGGCATCCGTGGCGGGCCCGAGCAGATGCGCACACGGCGCCATCGGGGGCGCACGCGGTGGTACGGCGGCGCGGCGGTGGGCCTGATCTACCTGGCGATCGCCATGGTGCAGGTGGCGACCGGCGGAGGGTCGGTGGGCAGCATCGCGCTGTTCGAGCTGTTCGCCGTCTGCTTCGCGGCCGTCTACGTGTTCGCACCGGTGCGGATCGCCGACGGCAGCGCCTTCGCAGCCGTGGGCGGCGGCACCGCCGCCAGGCTCGCTGTCGTGCTGCTGATGCTGGCGATCACCATTCCGATGATGGCCATCGGCGGCGTCGGCGTCACCGGGTTCTGGATTTACATCGGCGTGGTGGGCGCGATCCTGTTCCGGCTGCCCGCGGCCCTGAGCATCGCCGTCGTGCTGGCGGCCGCCATGCTCGTCGTCTGGGGCGTGGCCGGCGAGGGTCTCCCGTGGGAGCTCGCCGTGACCCTGGTGGCGCTGTCGCTGTGGATGGCCGGATTCGCGGGCAATATCCGGCTCACGATCGAACTCCGCGCCGCCCGGGAGGAGTTGGCGCGGGCTGCGGTCGCCGCCGAGCGCGAACGGATCGCGCGGGACCTGCACGACATCCTGGGCCATTCGCTGACGGCCATCGCCGTGAAAGCCGGCCTGGCCCGGCGCCTGACCCAGCGGGACGCGGACCAGGCCGCGGCGGAGATCGCCGACGTGGAGCGACTGGCCCGCGAGGCGTTGGCCGACGTGCGCGCCACCGCGGCCGGATACCGCGACGTGTCGCTGGCGGCCGAACTGGCCGTTGCCCGCTCGGTGCTGGAGGCGGCCGGTATCCGCGCCGACCTGCCCACGGCCGTGGACGACGTCAGCCCGGCCGGCCGCGACGTCTTCGGCTACGTGGTGCGTGAGGCCGTGACGAACGTGGTGCGGCACTCGGCGGCGACCCGCTGCGTCATCGAGCTCAGCCCGGTCAGCGTCGAGATCCGGGACGACGGCGCCGGCGCCGGTACGGCACTCGGCCAGGGCGCGGGCCTGCGCGGATTGGCCGACCGATTGGCGGCGGCCGGGGGCACACTGAGCGCCGGACCGCTACCGGGCGGCGGGTTCCGCGTCCGGGCGGACCTCGCCGGCGCGGTGGACGGAGTGGCCAGGTGATCCGGCTGCTGCTGGCCGACGATCAGGCGCTGATCCGCGGCGCCCTGGCCGCGCTGCTTCGCATGGAACCGGATCTGACCGTCGTGGCGGAGGTCGGCCGCGGCGACGAGGTAGTGGCCGCCGCGGTCGCCCACCGACCCGATGTCGCCCTGCTCGACGTACAGATGCCCGGGCTGGACGGCCTGGCCGCCGCCGGCGCTCTGCGCAGCCAACTGCCCGGCTGCCGGGTGCTGATGCTCACGACGTTCGGCCGGCCCGGCTATCTGCGGCGGGCGCTGGCAGCCGGCGCAGCCGGATTCATGGTGAAAGACGCCCCGCCGGAGCAGCTCATCGACGCGATCCGGCGGGTCCATGCGGGACTGCGTGTCGTCGATCCGGCGCTGGCCGTGGAGAGCCTCGCCGTCGGCGAATCCCCGCTCACCGCCCGGGAGCGGGACGTGCTGGCTGCGGCCGCGGACGGCGCCACCGTCGCCGGGATCGCCCGCACGCTGTTCCTGTCCGAGGGCACCGTGCGCAACCACCTGTCCAGCATCATCGGCAAGACCGGCGCCCGCACCCGAGCAGACGCGGCCCGGATCGCCATTGAACGCGGCTGGATGTAGCCGGGCGCCGCATCGGCGGCGGGGCCGCACCCTGGCATGATGGACACCGCCGACGCGCACCGCCGACCGGTGCGACCGGCGGACACATCGTGCCGACACCGGAAGGGACGCGGATGCACGTGGGCCGAACGGTGGGGCGCTACCTCGCCGGGACGCTCGTACTCGCCATCGTGATCACGGCGGGGCTGCTGGTGCGCATCGCCGCGGATGCGCGGCCCGGGTCGGTCTCGCAGGCCGACGCGATCATCGTGCTCGGCGCGGCACAGTACAACGGCACCCCGTCGGCGGTGTTCCGCGAGCGGCTGGACCACGCCGCGGAGCTCTACCGCGACGGCGCGGCCCGGCGCATCATCACCACCGGTGGCGGGCAACCCGGCGACGCCATGTCCGAGGGTGAGGCCGGAGCACGCTACCTCGTCGGCGCCGGCGTCCCCGAGTCCTCGGTCCACGCCACGACCACCGGGATCGACACCCTGATCTCGCTGCGCGCCGCCGCGGCCCTGGCCCGCGAGCGCGGCTGGGGCAGCGTCATCCTCGTCACCGACCCGTGGCACATGGCGCGCAGCCGGGCCATCGCCCGCGACCTCGGCCTGTCCGTGCAGACCTCACCGGTGACGTCCGGTCCGGCTGTCGACGGCGCGGTCCGGGCACGCTACATCGCGCGGGAACTGGCCGGCCTGCTGTTCTACCGGCTGATCGGCGGCTCGTCGGGCTCCGGATCGGCGGTGCTCTGACGATGACGCCGTCCGGAGCCGGAGCCTCGCCCGGCGCCTACACCGATGCCGACATCGAGCGCCGGGTGGGCGAACCCGCGAAATCCGCGGCGCTGCCGATGGCCGCGCAGGCCTCGACGCGCACCGAGTTCGGCCGCGACCGGGCGCGCATCCTGCACTCCGGTTCGTTCCGGCGGCTGGCCGGCAAGACCCAAGTGGTGTCACCCGGCGAAGGGGCCGTGCCGCGGACCCGGCTCACGCATTCGTTGGAGGTCGCGCAGATCGCGCGCGACATCGGCAGCGGCATCGGCTGCGACGCAGACCTGGTCGATCTGGCGGGACTGGCGCACGACATCGGGCATCCACCGTTCGGCCACAACGGTGAGGCGGCGCTCAACCGGATCTCCGACGGCATCGGCGGTTTCGAGGCGAACGCGCAGAACCTGCGGCTGCTCACGCGGCTGGAACCGAAGGTGATCGGCCCGGACGGCGCGTGCGGCGGGCTGAACCTCACCCGGGCCTCCCTGGACGCCGTGATCAAATACCCGTGGCAGCGGCCCGACGGCGGCGGCAAGTTCGGCGTCTACGACGACGACCGGGCCGTATTCGACTGGGTGCGCGGCCCGGACCCCCACACCGGTGCGAAATGCCTCGAGGCGCAGGTGATGGACTGGGCCGACGACGTCGCCTACTCGGTGCACGACGTGGAGGACGGCGTGCTGGCGGGCCGGATCGACCTGGTGCGGCTGGCGCGTTCGGCGGACGAGCGGATGGCGGTCGCCGAGGCCGCCGCGGACAGTTACTCGGCCGAGTCCGCCGCATCTCTCGCCGAGGTGCTCTCAGATCTGCTGGCGCTGCCCGCGGTGGCGGCCAGGATCGGGCTGCCACCCGGCATGCAAGCCGCGGCCTTCTTGAAACAGCTCACCAGCGAGCTGACCGGCCGCTTCGTCACCGGAGCCGTGGCCGGAACCCGCGAACATTTCGGCCCGGACGCGCTGACCAGGTATGACGCCGACCTCGTGGTGCCGCGCGTGCTGCAGGCCGAGGTCGCCGTGCTCAAAGCGATCGCGTTCCACTACGTGATGAACGACCCGCACCACCAGGCCAGCAAGCGGCGTCAGCAGGAGATTCTGTCGGAGCTCGTCGCGGCGCTGGCCGAGCGCGGCGAGTCGGCACTCGACCCGGTGTTCGTAGGATTCCACCGTGACGCGTCCGGCGACGCCGGACAGCTGCGCGTTGTGATCGATCAGGTGTCGCTGCTCACCGATGCGGAGGCGATCGCCTGGCATACCCGCTGGTGCGGGTAACCGCGGTTCCGGCCGAGGACGCGCCCGCGTAGCAGGGCGGCGGCACTTGTGCACACGGGTCCCGGGACCGAGCCCGGTCTTCGGCGCTGCCCCATAGACTCGCAGTCGTGGCGGACGTATCGACCGGGCGGATCTCGGAGCGGGATCGAGAACGTGTTCGCGACGCCAACCGCATCGAGGCCGTGATCGGTGACTACGTCGCCCTGAAACGCGCTGGCGGCGGCAACCTGAAGGGCCTGTGCCCGTTCCACGACGAGAAGACGCCGTCGTTCACGGTGTCGGTGGCACGGGGCTTCTACCACTGCTTCGGCTGCGGTGAGGGCGGGGACGTCTTCGACTTCCTGATGAAGATCGACCAACTCACCTTCGTCGAGGCGGTACAGCGGCTCGCCGAGCGGGTCGGCATCACCCTGACGTTGAGTGCCGGTCGCAGTGCCGGCGGTGAACGCACCAGCAGGTCGAAACTCACGGCGATCACGCGGGCGACCGCCGAGTTCTACGCGGAGCGCCTGGCGGACGAGGAAGCCGCGCCGGCCCGCGCCTACCTCACCGATCGCGGGTTCGACGCCGCTGCCGCCCGGCACTTCGGCTGCGGATTCGCGCCGGGCGGCTGGGACACGCTGGTGAAACACCTGTTGAAGAAGGGCTTCTCGGTCGACGACATGATGGAGGCCGGCGTCGCTCGACGCGGCCAGCGCGGGCCCGTCGACCAGTTCCACCGCCGACTCACGTTCGCCATCAAGGATGCCGCCGGCGACGTGGTCGGGTTCGGAGCCCGGCGGATCTTCGACGACGACCGGATCGAGGCGAAATACGTCAACACGTCCGGCGAGGGGCGCCTGTACCGCAAATCCCAGGTGCTCTACGGGCTCGATCTGGCGAAGCGGGACATCGTCCGGGACCGCCAGGCCGTGGTCGTCGAGGGCTACACCGACGTGATGGCCATGCACCTCGCCGGCGTCACCACGGCGGTCGCCGCCTGCGGAACCGCGTTCGGCGAGGACCACATCGGGGTGCTGCGACGCTACCTGATGGACTCCGATCTGTTCCGCGGCGAGGTGATCTACGTCTTCGACGGCGACGCCGCCGGACAGAAGGCGGCGCTGAAGGCGTTCGACTCCGACCAGAGATTCGCCGCCTTCACCTTCGTCGCCGTCGCCGACGGAGGCCTCGACCCCTGCGAGATGCGGCAGCAGCGCGGCGACGGAGCACTCCGCGACCTCGTGCGATCCCGCACCCCCTTGTTCCGGTTCGCGATCGGTCACGCCCTGGCCGACTACGACCTGGAGACGGTGGAGGGTCGGGGCGCTGCGCTGGCCGCTGCCGCACCATTGGTATCCCGGATCAAGGACCCCACCGCCCGAGAGGGATACATTCGGGAGCTCGCCGAGCGCGTCGGGGTCCCGGTCAGGGAGGTCGAGGCGCGGGTGCGCGCCGAACGCCGGAACCCACGCGCCCGGACGCCCGGCCCGGCCGGGCGGGCGCGCGAGGCCCGGCCGGCAACTCCGGCCGGGCGCGGCGAGGCACGAACCCGCACGAGCGCTACCGCGCTGGTGGAACGCGAGACCCTGAAGCTCGCGATACAGTTCCCCGCTGTCGTCGGAAGCGGATACCAGCAGGTACAGGGCGGCTCCTTCTCCGACCGTGACTATGCGGCCGTGCACGCGGCGATCGGCGCGGCGGGCGGACCAGCGGGTCCTGCGGCCGCCACCGTCCCCGGCTGGATCAAGGAGATCCAGGCGAACCTGCCGGCAGGGCCGCTGCACTCGCTGGTCACCGAACTGGCCGTGGAGCCGCTCAACTACCGGTCAGACGAGCCGGAGGCCCGCTACGCCGGCGCGATCCTCGCCCGCATGGCCGAGCGTCACGCCGCCGCCCAGGAACGCGACCTGGTCGGTGCGCTGCAGCGCGCCGAATCAGCGGGGGACAAGGATCGCGCAGTGGTGCTCCGCGGGGATCTCGCCCGGATGGCCGCCTACCGCAGGGCATTGGCGGACCGCGCCCGGGGGGCGGGATTCGAGTGAGATTCCGATTCGGCCGCCCCGGCATGCCGGCGGCCTTGAAGGCGGCGCTGGGGCCCGGCGAGCAGATCACGGCGGCCGTACCGGCGGACGGACAGGTGCTGGCCGTGAGCCGATTCGGGCTGTGGATCGTGGAGGGGGATGCCGCCGCGCGCATCGACTGGCACCTCGTCTCCAAGGCGCGGCTGACCGGTGGGGAACTGCAGATCACCGTCGCCGACGAGATTGCCACCTGGCCGGACGGGACGGCGGTGTTGCGCGACCGGGCGCCCCGGGCGCTGCACCCGCAGCGACTGACCCGGCTCACCGATGCCGTGCATCAACGCGTGCGCGCTTCGGT
>JBIQMQ010000095.1:0-6366 GCA_044463185.1 Nakamurella lactea
GGTGCCAGGCGTTCGAAGGCGATCGAGTCCGCTCCGGCCGCGTGGATGCCGCGGTCGGCCAGCCATCGGGCGCCGTCGGCGCCGATGCCGGGCACCCCGGTCCGCTTGCCGACGTAGGCCTCCGCGCCGTCGTCGAACCGGCGGCCCCAGCCGCTGCGGATCAGCACCACGTCGCCGCTGCCGACGGTGACGCCGGCATGACGCTCGGCCGCGGCCAGGTCGTCCGGCGTGATCTCGTAGCCGGGCGGGCAGCCGTCGATGGCGCCGATCGCGACGGGAACGTCGAGCAGCACCCCGCGGCGGACCATCGGGGCGATGGTGTGCACGCCGAGCTCCATGTACCGGCCGCCGACCCCCGCCGCTGCGGCGTCAAGCCCGCCGTGCAACTTGCCGTCCTGCGACACATGGGCGAGCGCGTCGATGTGCGTGCCGACGTGGGTGCCGGTGACGATCATGTCGTTGGCGGCCGACCCGCCGCCGGCCCGGACCATGTCGCCGTGGCGGCGGGGCAGCGTGTGCCAGTAGGCCGGATGGTTCGGCGACTGCGGCATGCCGACGAACATCGGCCTGCCGAGGTCGATCACGGTCACGCCGCGGCGCACGACCTCGGTCAACGCATCGCTCATAGCACGGCCCTGCCTTTCATGCGATGACGCCCTTCTCCCGCATCCGTTCCAGATCGGTGGCGTCGTAACCGAGTTCGGTGAGTACGGCGTCGGTGTCCGCGCCCAGCGGGCGGCCGGTGAACCGGATGGAACCCGGTGTCCGGGTGAGCCGCCACATCACGTTGTGCATCAGCAGCGGGCCGAGGTCCGGGTCGTCGACCTCGGTGAGCATCCCGGTCTCGCGGATGTGCGGATCTTCGACGATGTCGCGGGCGTCGTAGATCGGCGCGATGGCGGCCCCGGCCTTTTCGAACTCCGCGAGAACGTCGTCGCGCTCACGGGTTCCGATCCAGTCGCTCAGGTAGCCGTCCAGCAGGTCCACGTGCTCGACCCGGCCGCGGCCGGAGGCGAACCAGGGTTCGTCGATTACCTCGGGATGCCCCACCAGCTCCATGACGCGCTCGGCGATCCGCTGGGCGCTGGTCGAGACGGCCACCCAGGAGCCGTCTTTCGTGCGGTAGGTGTTTCTCGGGGCGTTGTTGGTGGAGCGGTTGCCGTTGCGTTTCGCGATCACGCCGGTCTGGCTGTAGACCATGGGCGCGGGGCCGACGGCGGCGAGAATCGGTTCCAGGATGTTCATGTCGATGACCTGCCCGCCGTCGCCGCGGTCCCGCACGCGCAGCGCCATCATCACGGCGGACGATGCGGCGATACCGCAGATGGAGTCGGCCAGGCCGAACGACGGCAGGGTCGGCGGTCCGTCGGCGGCGCCGGTCATCGCGGCGAACCCGCTCATCGCCTCGGCGAGCGTCCCGAACCCGGCGCGGCCCGCGTACGGCCCGTGCTGCCCGAAGCCGGTGAGGCGCAGCACGATGAGATCGGGATGGGACCGGCGCAGCTTCTCGGGGTCGAGCCCCCAGCGCTCGAAGGTGCCCGGGCGGAAGTTCTCGACGATCACGTCCGCGGTCGCGGCGAGGCGGGTGAAGGCCTCGGCGCCAGCGGGCTCGGACAGGCTGAGCGCGATCGCGCGCTTGTTGCGGCTGATCTCCTTCCACCACAGCGGCACGCCGTCCTTGGCCTGGCCGTGGCCGCGCATGCCGTCGCCGTTTCGGGGGTGCTCGATCTTGATGACCTCCGCCCCGTAGTCGCCGAGGATGCGACAGCACAACGGGCCGGCCAGGATCGTCGAGCAGTCCAACACGCGGACGCCGGCCAGCGGCGGGGCCGGGGGTCCGTTGTCGGAGACGCCGGACACGTCGACCGGGTGGGTCTGGCTCGTCACGCCTTGTTCGCCTCCTCCGGCCGCCGGATCCTCGGATACGGACCCGACCAGCCCATGCGGCGCGAGACCTCGGCGCCGGCCTCCATGACGAGAGCTGCGTGGCGGCGGACGGTCTCGTCGTCGAACCGGCCGACCGGCCCGCAGACCGAGACCGCCCCGATCACCTGACCGTCACCGCCGAACACCGGTGCGGCGACCGACCCGGCGTCCGCCTGCCGCTCGCCCAAGGAGACCGCGTATCCGCGAGAAGCGATGGTGCGCAACTCGTTCCGCAACTTCGTGGCGTCGGTGATGGTGTCTTCGGTGACCTTCTCCAGCCCGTCGCTGATGAGCTGTTCCTGCCGGTCCTTCGGCAGGAACGCCATGATCGACTTGCCGCTCCCGCCAGCGTGCAGGGCGTGTGGTTTGCCGAGTTCCACCATCATCCGGATCGATTGCCGGCTCTCGAATTGGTCGAGGTAGACGCGGCTGGAGCCGATGATCTCGGTCAGCGTGGTGGTCTCGTCGGTGCGGTCCCGCAGGGCCTCCAGGACGGGCCTCGCGGCGCGGCGCATGTCCAGATCCCGCAGCGCGCGAGCACCGAGCGCGGCCGAGCTCGGCCCCAGGCGATACGCGCGAGTGTTCGCGTCGGCCTGGAGGAAACCGCTGGCCGTCAGCGACTGGAAAATCCGGTGGACGACGGCCTTGCTCAGCCCCAATTCGCGCGCGACCTCGCTGACCCCGAGGGAGGCCGGACCGGAGATGAACGCGTACAGCACGTGGGCGACGCGGTCCGCGGTTTCGGTGCCACCCGAACTCTGACCAGCGCTTTCGATGTCCGTTTCGCGTGGCGGAACAATCGACGTGCTCCTCATCGCGGCAACCTCCCCTCGGCAGCAAGATCGGAGTTTCGCATTTAAGGTCCCCTGTCTGCGCTTTCATGTCAAGTACAAAATTGACTCTTGACCGTCTCGAACCAGGGTGCCACACTCTGCGGAAAGTTTTGTTTCGCCTACCGGTACGTTTTGCGGGTCGCTTGACGCCCCGCTCGACTGCCAGTTCGCGAAGCTGACCGTCACGACCCGAGGCGCGCATGTCGCTGGTGAACCCACGGCAGCACGCATCGACATCGGCCGGCGATCCGCAGTGCGGCGCCGGCACCACAACGCAGCCGAAGTCCCGGAACCGGATTGAAGGGAACGAACGTGCAATGAGGCAACATCGAACTCTCGTCGCGGTGATGGCCGCGGCGGGCCTCGTCCTCGCGGCGTGCGGCAGCACCGGAGGCGAGAGCCAATCGTCCAGCGACACCGCGGGCCAGACGTCCCAGTCGTCCGAGGCCTCGAGCGCCACGGACAGCGCCCCGGCCTCCTCGGAAGCCACGTCGGAAGCCGGCGGGGACGGCGAGAGCAGCGCCCCGCAGGGCTTCACCGGCGAGCCGCTGCGCATCGGCGTGCTCGACACCATGACGGGCGCCAACGGCAACGTCGGACAGCTCAACTACCAGGGCGCGAAGATCGCGGCCGACGAATGGAACGCCAAGGGTGGCGTGCTGGGTCGCGAGATTCAGCTCGTCATCAAGGACGAGGAGCTGTCCCCGGAGAAGACCGTGCAGAACATGCGCGAGTTCGCGTCCGAGGGCATCAACCTGATCACCGGCTTCACGTCCAGCGCGGACGTGCTCGCGGCGAAGCCCCTGGCCGAGCAGAACAACATGGTGATCGTCACGGCCGGCGCCACCGACACGTCACTGACCACCACCGAGCACAGCAAGAACGTGTTCGAGGTCGCGGCGAACGTGCACATGATGAACGTCGCCGCCGCACACCTGGCCGGCACCGACTGGAAGGGCGCCACGGTCTGGGACGGCGTCAACTACGACTACCTGACCGGGCACAACGCCTGGGAGGAGTTCTCCGGCCTACTGGGCTCGGCGAACCCCGACGCCTCGGTGGGCAAGGTCGCGTTCGTGCCGTTTACCGCCACCCAGGACACGCCGTTCATCAACTCGCTGTTGGCCGGCAACCCCACCCCCGAGTCGCACGCGCTGTACTACTTCCTCTACGGCGGCGGCGCCGTGCAGTTCGCCAAGCAGGCCACGCCGCTCGAGCTGTTCGACCAGTACCAGGTGGTCGCCGGCGTCGGCTCCGGTGAGGAGTTCTCCGCGGCGCTGGGTGCCGACGGACCGCACATCTACTTCGTGCACGACTACTTCTACCAGGGCTACGACAACCCGGTGAACCAGCGCTTCATCGAGGCGTGGGAGAAGGAGCCGCCGCTCAACGGGCTGCCGCTGTACGGCCCGCACGAGTGGGCGTACGAGGGCTACACGGCGATGCTCGCCTTCCTCAACGCCATCGAGAAGGCCGGCAGCGCGGACACGGACGCCGTGATCCAAGCCCTGGAGGAGATCGAGTTCGACAGCCCGATGGGCACGGTGTCGTTCCACGAATCGCACATCCTGGCCGCGCCGGTCACGGTGTGGGAGTGCCAGGGTGACGCGGCGGAGAAGTACGGCTACAAGTGCTTCAACGCCAAGTCCGTGCCGCCGAGCGTCACGTTGGCCGACTACCCGGTTCCCGGCGCGTAGCGCCCGGATCCCGTCGGAGACGACAGAGAGGAGGCGTGCCAGACCATGCTCGCATCGATCATTGCCGGCGTGGGTGACGGATTCCTGCTATTCCTGATCGCATCAGGACTCACCTTGATCTTCGGGGTGATGCGGATCCTGAACTTCTCCCACGGTGCGTACTTCATGCTGGGTGCGTACTTCACGTATCAGGCAGTGGCGTCCAGTGGTCTGGTCACGCTTCCCCTCGCCCTCTTCGCCGTGATCGTGGCCGGTGGCTCCGTGCTCGTCGGCGTCGTGGGCATGGTCACCGAGCGGCTGCTGTTCCGGCGCATCTATCGGCTGGAGCCGATCGCCTCGCTGCTCGGCACCTTCGGCCTGCTGTTGGTCATCGAAGGGGCCGCGGAGGCGATCTGGGGCGTCAGCCCGATGTCCGTGCCGTTCCCGACGCTGGTCGGCAAGTCCGTGGTCGTCGGCGGTGTCCGCGTCGCCACCTATTCCATGGTGCTGGTGGGGATCGGCATCCTCGTGGCGATCGGGCTGTGGTTGCTGCTGTGGCGCACCTCGTTCGGCGAGCGGGCCCGGGCGGTGGCCGAGGACCGGTACATGTGCGAACTGACCGGCATGAACACCGCCGTGGTCTCCACGGCGGTGTTCGGGATCGGCACGGTGCTGGCCGGACTCGGCGGGGCGCTGGCCACGCCGCTGCTCGCCCTCACCCCCGAGGTCGCGACGGCGTTCATCATCGAGGCGTTCGCCATCGTGATCGTCGGCGGGCTCGGCTCCATCTCCGGCGCGCTCATCGCGGCCATCGGCTTCGGTATCGCCGACAGTCTCGCGATCACCTACTACCCGCCGCTGTCGGGCGTCATCTTCTTCATCCTGATGTTCGTGATCCTGCTGATTCGTCCCCAGGGGTTGGTGAGAAATGCCCGCGGTTTCGCTTAGCCATCCTCGCCGGGAGCCGACGGCGGCGGGGGCGATCGGGCCGCTCGCGGTGATCGCGGCGGCGGTGGTGATCGTTCCGTTCGCCGTCTCCGGCGCCACCATGTTCCTGCTCGAGCAGATCCTGATCCAGGTGCTGTTCGCCACGAGCACCAACTTCCTGTTCGGCCGGTCGCACATGCCGTCGTTCGGCCAGGCGGCGTTCTTCGGGACCGGCGCGTACACCGTCGCGCTGATCCATCAGTCGGTGCCGGTCGCGGTTGCGCTGGTGATGGCCATCGTCACCGCGTCGGCGATCTCGATGGCCATCGCGGCCGTCAGCATCCGCACCCGGGGCATCGTGTTCGCCAACGTGACCCTGGCGCTGGGCCAGGGCATGTACCTGTTCGCGGTGAAGACCCGGGCCGTCGGCGGCGAGAACGGCATTCCCGGCATCTCCGCCGGCTCGCTCGACATCCAGGGCGTCTGGTTCCTCACCGGCGCCTGCGTCGTCGTCGCCCTCGGCGTGTGCTGGATCGTCTACCATTCGCCGTTCGGCGTCACCCTGCAGGCCTTGCGCGAGGATCCGGTGCGGCTCGAGTTCCTCGGCGTACGCGTCGCCCGCTACCGCCTGGCCGCGTTCACCATCGCCGGTGCAGGCGCCGGCCTGGCCGGCGGGCTATTCGCCTATTCGTCGGGCATCGTCACGCCCGGCACCATGTACTGGACCCAGTCGGGGTATCCGATCCTGATGATCCTGGTGGGTGGCATGGGCTTCTTCTGGGGCCCGGCCGTCGGCGCGATCGGTGTGACGCTGCTGATCAACGAATTGTCCGGTTACCCCGGCTGGAACCTGATCATCCTCGGCCTGGTGCTAATCGGGGTGCTCCTCGTCATCCCGCGCGGCATCATCGGCTTCCTCGACTCGATGCGGCAACGCTGGCGCAACCGGATGCGGACGCCCCCGGAGCCCGAACCGACGGCCGCGTAGCAGCGCGGCCCACGAC
>JBIQMQ010000095.1:6466-9539 GCA_044463185.1 Nakamurella lactea
AAAAAGGAGTGACGATGTCCCAGGAACTGCCCGAACTCGCGGCGAAAGCGGATCGGTACCTGCAATTGTGCGAGGAGCGGAAGCTCGACGAGGCCGCCGTTTTCCTGGCGCCGGGGGCGAAGCTGACCTTCCCCGGCCCGGCACATTTCAACAGCCTGCCCGAAATGGTGGCCGACGCCGCCGGGCGCTACCGCGAGGTGCGCAAGCACCGCAGCACCTTCGTGGTCGGCAACCGGGTGTCCGACGGCAAGCCCGTCGCCATCTCCATGGGGACGCTGGACGGGACGATGCTGGACGGCACGGAGTTCACCGGGGTCCGCTATTCGGACATGTTCGTGTTCGACGACGGGCTGATTGCCGAACAGTACGTCTTCAACGACCTCGCCGACGCCGGCGCGGCCCCCCGGTGGGTGGACCGAGCCCACGAGCGCGACGCCGACTGACAGGTGGGGCGATGACAGACCGGAAGATCCTGCGGAACTGCGGATGCGTCGTCGGTGCCGGACTGGAGGTCCGCACCGGCGTCGACGTCGTGATCGAGGACGGGCTGATCAGCGACATCGTCCCGGCCGCGGCCCGCGACGAGGGGATCGACTGCACGGGCATGCTCGTGGTCCCCGGTCTGATCAACGCGCACACGCACCTGGGTGATTCGGTGGCTGCCGGCCGTGGATTCGGCGTCGCCCCCGGTGAGCTGCTGTGGCAGCCCCACGGTCGTCGGCACCACTGGATGGCGGAGGCCGGTCCGGACGCCGTGGTCGAGGCACTGCATGACGCCGCCCTGACGATGCTCGGTGCCGGAACGGTGGCCTTCGCCGACTTCCGGGAGGGCGGGCTCGATGGCGTCGCCCAGCTGCACCGGGCGATGGACGGCCTGCCCATCACCGCCGTGGTGTTCGGCCGGTACCGAACCTTCCCGGTGCACCCGGCCGACGAGCTCGAGGCCAACGCCGCCGGCCTGAGCGAGGCCCGGCTCGCGGAGATCGACGCGGTGGTGAAGGCGGCCGGCGGGTTCTCACCGCTGTGGGCCAACGACACCACGGACACGGGACTGCGGCAGACCGCCGAGCGCGTCCGGGCCCACGGAGGGCGCCTGGCGACCCACGCCGGGGAGACCGACGAGTACCGCACGCTGTCCCGGCAGCGCACCGGGGCCGGGGATATCGAGCGGATCATCCAGCACCTCTCCCCGGATTTCGTCGTCCACATGACGGCGGGCACGCCCGAGGAGTTTCGGCTGCTGGCGGAGGCGGGCATTCCCGCGGTCATGTGCCCGCGCACCCAGGCGGTACTGGGACATGGTGTTCCGCCCATGGCGCTGGCGTTGGCCCAGGGGGTGACGGTGGCATTGGGCACCGACAACGCGATGCTGAGCCAGCCGGACATGTTGGCCGAGATGTCCTTCTTCAGCAGGGCGTCGCGGGCCGTGTCCCGCCAGGTGGCCGAGCCGACCGCGCGCCAGATGCTGGCGGCGACCACCACGGCCGCCGCCGACGCACTGGGTCTGTCGGATCGGCTGGGACATCTGGACGTCGGCCGGCCGGCCACGCTGTTCCTGGTCGACATGGGCTCGCCGCGGTTGCGCCACTTCACGGATCCGTTGGTGGCCCTGGTGACGGACGCGGGTGCCGGCGACGTGGTAGCGACCCTCGTCGACGGGCGCCTGGCGGCCGGATCGTTTCCGCGAGGGGAGAATCGCCCATGACGACGGCAGTGAGCACCCGATTGGTGACCCTCGAGCACGTTTGGAAGGAATACGACGGCAACTGGGCGTTGCAGGACGTCTCCATGACGGTCGACGAGGGCAAGGTGCACGCCCTGATCGGCCCGAACGGCGCCGGCAAGTCCACCCTGTTCGGCGTGATCTCCGGCGAGCACAAGATCAAGCGCGGCACCGTCGAGATCCTGGGTCGGTCCGCCCAGGGGAATCCGGCCCGCCACGTGCGGGACGGCATGGCGCGCGCCTTCCAGGTGGCCAAGGTGTTCCCCGACATGACCGTGCGCGAGAACGTGCTCGTCGCGGTCGCGGCGGCCAGCCACGAGGCCACCGTGTTCTGGCGTCCGCGCTACAGCGCCGCGGTGCGCGCCGGCGCGGACGAGCTGCTGCGGACCGGGGCGCTGGAGGCGCTGTCCGACACGCCCGCCGGAATCCTCGCGCAGGGCGACCGGAAACGTCTCGAGATCGTCATGGCGCTGGCGCTGCGGCCGAAGCTGCTGCTGCTGGACGAGCCGACGGCCGGCATGTCGCAGCACGAGACCGACCAGACGGTCGAAATCGTGTCCCGGCTGTATCCGGACCACGGCACGACCGTGCTGATCAGCGAGCACGACATGAAGGTGGTGTTCGCGCTCGCCGACGTCGTCACCGTGCTCCACCAGGGATCGGTGCTGTGCTCGGGCGACCCGCTCGAGGTGCGGGCGGATCCGCGAGTGATCGCGGCCTATCTCGGCGAGGAGGGCTAGGTGTCTGCGGAGCTGACCGAGACGTCCGCGTCGGCGGACGGTTTGACGGTATCCGGGCTGAACGCCTACTACGGGCGTGCGCAGGTGCTCTTCGACGTCGGATTCGCGCCGGTGGAGAAGACGGTGACGGCGCTGCTGGGCCGGAACGGAGCGGGCAAGACGACGCTGCTCAAGGCGATCGCCGGCGCCGCGGACGTCCGCAAGAACGGGCGGATCCAGTTGGGCGGCCGGGACATCCTCGGCCTGCCGGCGCACAAGCTGGCGCGCGCCGGCGTGTTGCTGGTGCCGGAGGATCGTCGCATCTTCGCCGATCTGTCCGTGGAGGCGAACCTGCGGATGGGCCGGATCGCCACCGGCGGCATCCGCGAGCCGCTCAGCTTCGACCAGATCGTGGATCTGATGCCGGGCATGAAGAAGCTGCTCGGGCGCGGCGGCACGCAACTCTCCGGCGGGGAGCAGCAGATGGTCGCGATCGCGCGGGCGCTCGTCGGTAACCCCCGGCTGCTGCTGATGGACGAGCCGTCGACCGGCCTGGCGCCGGTGATTTTGGACGATCTTCGCGCCGGCATCCAACGGCTGGCCGATACGTCATCCATGACCATCATCCTGG
>JBIQMQ010000096.1:0-2507 GCA_044463185.1 Nakamurella lactea
GTGCCCAGGTCCGCCCCGACGTCGAACAGCTCGTTCTGCAGCCGGCGGATCACCTCGGCCACGGCGTCCTCCGGCGCGCCGAGGGCCAGCACGACACCCAGGCACGAGTTCGCCTCGTCACAGTCGGCATACGCCACCAGTCGCGCATCGGTCTTCGGGACCGTGCTGCCGTCGACGAGTTTGCTGGTACCGGCGTCTCCCGTGCGGGTGTAGACGCGTGTGACGTGAACGGCCATGGTGAGAGCGTATCCCCGAATCCCGATACGCTCTCGGGTGTGGATGTGCACGGTGAACAGCTCCTTGTGACCGGCGGCGCCCGGCTTGACGGCGACGTGACGGTGGCGGGTGCGAAGAACAGCGTGCTCAAGCTCATGGCGGCCGCGCTGCTCGCCGAGGGCACGACCACGATCAGCAATTGTCCGCAGATTCTGGACGTGCCGATGATGGCCGACGTGCTGCGCGGGCTCGGATGCAGCGTCGCGTGCGACGGGGATGTCGTCACCATCACCACCCCGGCCGAGCTCTCGTACCGCGCCGATTTCCCCGCGGTTGGTCGGCTGCGGGCCTCGGTGTGCGTCCTGGGCCCGCTGATGGGTCGCCTCCGTCGCGCCGTGGTGGCGCTGCCGGGCGGGGACGCCATCGGCTCGAGACCGCTGGACATGCACCAGAACGGTCTCAACGCCCTGGGGGCGAGCACTCGCATCGAGCACGGCGCCGTGGTGAGCGAGTCGCAGGAGTTGCGGGGCGCGTCCATCGAGCTCGAGTTCCCGAGCGTGGGCGCCACCGAGAACATCCTCATGGCGGCGGTTCTCGCCCGCGGCACCACGATCATCGACAATGCGGCGCGCGAACCGGAGATCGCCGATCTGGCCGAGATGCTCGGTCAGATGGGTGCCCGGATCAGCGGTGCCGGCACGGCGACCATTCACATCGACGGCGTCGATCGTCTCGTCCCCACCTCACACCGCACCGTCGGTGACCGGGTCGTCGGAGGAACCTGGGCGTTCGCCGCGGCGGTCACTCGCGGCCGGGTACGTGTGCATGGAGTCGACCCGAACCACCTCACAGTTCCACTGGAGCGGCTGTCGGCGGCGGGCGCATCGGTGAGCGAACACCCGGACGGGTTCGAGGTCGTCATGGACGGCAGACCGCGCGCCGTCGACTTCGTCACGCTCCCGTATCCGTCGTTCCCCACGGACCTGCAGCCGATGGCGCTGGCGATGGCGGCCATCGCCGACGGGCACTCGATGATCACCGAGAACGTGTTCGACGCGCGCTTCCGGTTCGTCGAGGAGCTGATCCGGATGGGTGCCGACGCGCGCGTCGACGGGCACCACGCGGCGATCCGCGGCCGGGAACAGCTTTCCAGCGCCCCGGTCTGGGCGAGCGACATCCGCGCCGGTGCCGGGCTGGTCCTCGCCGGGCTGGCAGCGGACGGCGTCACCGCGGTGCACGACGTCTTCCACATCGACCGCGGCTACCCGCATTTCGTCGAGGACTTGCGCAGCCTGGGCGCGAAGGTGGAGCGCACCGTCGCGGAATGAGACCGCCCGACCGGTAGGCTCGGACCCGTGCGTCTCGTGGTGGCCAAGTGTTCCGTGGATTACTCCGGCCGATTGACGGCCCACCTGCCGATGGCCACCAGGCTCATCCTGATCAAGGCGGATGGATCCGTGTCGATCCATGCCGACGATCGCGCCTACAAGCCGCTCAATTGGATGAGCCCGCCCTGCACGATGCACGTCGACGGCAGGATGTGGACGGTCACCAACCGCAGCGGGGACACGCTGGTGATCCAGATCGACGAGATCGTGCACGAGTCCGCGCACGACCTCGGCGTCGACCCGGGCCTGATCAAGGACGGCGTGGAGGCGCATCTGCAAGCGCTTCTCGCGGAACAGGTCGATTGGCTGGGCGCCGGCTACACCCTGATCCGCCGGGAGTATCCGACGCCGATCGGGCCGGTCGACCTGCTGTGCCGCGACGCCGCCGGGTCGGTGGTCGCCGTGGAGGTGAAGCGGCGCGGCGAGATCGACGGGGTGGAGCAGCTCACCCGGTATGTGGAACTACTGGGCCGTGATCCGTTGCTGGCCCCAGTGACCGGCGTGTTCGCCGCGCAGCAGATCAAGCCGCAGGCACGCACACTGGCCGAGGATCGCGGGCTGCGCTGCGTCGTGCTGGATTACGACGCCATGCGCGGAATGGACGACACCGCGGGCCGGTTGTTCTAGCCGCGTGCCCGGCGGGCACAATGACCTCGACAGTGACGACGGAGGAATGACGGTGGACATCACCATTGGGATCGCCGACCACGGCCGGCAGTTGACGCTGAGCGTCGAGCAGGACCAGGAGTCGATCGAGAAGCAGGTGACCGAGGCGCTCGCGGGATCGATGCTCTCGTTGGCCGACGACAAGGGCCGCAAGCTCATCGTGCCGACCGCGAAGATCGCGTTCGTGGAGATCGGCCCTGCCGATAGCCGCCGCGTCGGCTTCGTGAGCGGCAGCTA
>JBIQMQ010000096.1:2607-9464 GCA_044463185.1 Nakamurella lactea
CCGCGGCGGTGCTGTGCCGCGGGAAGTGCGAGATGCCGCGCCATGCCAACGCGGAGAGCAACGACACTGCCCGCGAGCGGTCGATCGGCTCGGACTGGCCCAGCCAGTACCGGGCGCTGACCTGGGAGAGTCCCACCAGCCCCGCGGCGAGAAGTCGCGCGCTGGCCTCGTCCGCCCCGGTGTCCGCCGTGATTGTCTCGCTGATCGCCGCGATGCATTCATCCGTGGCCCGGTCCACCGCGGCGGCGATCTCCGGCTCGCCGCGCAGGTCGGATTCGAAGACCAGTCGATAGGCCTGGCCTTCGTCGGCCACGAAGCCGAAGTAGGCGGCCACTGCGCGTTCCACCCGGATCGCATTGTCGTCGCTGGCCGCGATCGCCTTCTGCACGCGTCGGACCATCTCGGCGGCGGATTCTTCCAGGAGCGCCCGGTACAGCGCGAGCTTGGACGGGAAGTGCTGGTACAGGACGGGCTTGCTGACGCCCGCGCTCTCGGCGATGTCGTCCATCGATGTGGAGTGATATCCCTGGGACACGAAGACCGTGCGTGCCGAGTGCAGGAGCTGGGCGCGTCGTGCCGCGCGACCCAGCCGTGCGGCGGGGCGGGCCTCGTGCGCGGGCATCTCCTCATCTCCTTCGTGGACAGCCGACCGGCGGCACCTGCGGCGTCTCGTACTGTACGCGGGAGCATTCACGAGCGGGATCGCCGGACGGGGACCTGTTGATAGCGGGCTGCGGCGACGGCGCCGACCGCGGCCAGCGAGCGTCCGGACAGGTAGTTCGACATGGCGTGCTGATCGAAATCCACGGCGGAATCGACAGGTTCGTTCGAGGGTGCCGCGATCACGGTCGCGCCGAAGGACTCGTCGCTGGGGTGGGGGCCGAACGGGCCGGCGCCCGAGCCCAAGGTCACAGCGCGAGCCAGGCCGCCCGCGGGGAAGATGTCGTCGATGGCGTCGCTCCTGCCGACGGCGGGCACCGGGTCCAGCGGGAAGCTCAGGCTGAAGACGTGATCGGCGTCGACGGCGTGGAAGTCGTCGGCGGTGGCGATCCCGTAGCCGACGCCCGGCGAACCGAGGAGCACGATGTCGTCGACGCCGGCGTCCCGATTCAGGGTCCGCGCGGCCTGGGCGACGGTCGTCGATCCGTAGGAGTGACCGACCAGGGCGAGGTTCGAACCGGCACGCATCATGGGCCGGATCGACTGCACGAACGTCGCCAGGCTGATTCCGCCCTGAAGCGCGTCGGACGCGTCGATGGCCCGCAGGGAATCGACCACGGCCCCGCGGGCGGTGTCGTACGGCGTCTCGCCGGGTCCGTCCTTCGTCCAGCTCAGGGGGATGTCGTAGCCGAACCATAGAACGGTCGCCGTGGTACCGCTCGTCCCTGTGGCGTTGTCGGCGGACGCGGTGAGTGCCTCCGCCAGGCCGATGCTGTCCGCCATGTGCGCCGGCGAGTTGCCGACGCCGGGAACGAGCACCGCCACCGATGTGGCCTCGGCGATGTCGCCGATGCAGATGGCGACCGCGCCCTGCCCGGCCGGATCGTCCGGGTCGTAGGCCACCAGCCGCGCCGTGCGGCCGGCGGCGCGTGCCTGCTGCAGGGCGTCGTTCACGGCGGTCGCCAATCGATGGTGTCGACCGGTCGGTGCGCGCAGGTCCGCGCGGAACCTCGACATGGTCCGGCTCTCCCCATCCGCGACGGCAGGGGAGACCCGCGACGGCACGGCGGCCCCCGGGTCGACCGCCAACGCAGCGCACGCGCTGGACGCTGCGGCGTCCAGAGTGCGGCCGATCGCCGAGATGGCGGCGTGGAGGTTGTGCACCAGAGCGCATCGCTCACGGTCGATTCGGAGCATCTCCTCCGGGCCGGCCGCCCACATGCCCGCCGCTAGGTTCGAACCGGCGATCACGTCGTCGGCCGCCGCGTACGCGGCATCGACGTCCGCATGGGCCTGCGCGATCGCCTCTCGCAACGAGGTGCAGGCACGGGCCAGGGCGCCGCACGCCTGCTCCACGCCGAGGCTCAGCGTGATCAAGGCCGTGAGGCTGTGCTGCGCGCGCGGGGACGACCATCCGGATTCGATCGCACCGCGCGCCGCGCGGGCCCGCTCGCGTCCGAACCGCACGGCCAGCGCCACGGAGCCGAGCGCGCGGGCCGCTGCCGTGGCCAGGTCGGCGTCGGCTCGGGAGATTTCCGATGCCCGCGTCGCCGGATCCGGCAGGCCGTAGTCCCGTGCCCAGGTCGAGGTGATGTGCGGCATGCCGGCCTTCAGAATCCTGCGCTGCACCAGGTCTCGGCCTGGTCGAACGCGCCGGCAGCGCTATGCAGCGCCTCGGCCAGGCTGCGCGCGATCGCGCAGAGCCGGTCCGCCGCCGCAAGTCCCTGCTCCGCGCGCCGCGCCGCCAGGCCGAGAGCTTCGCGGGACGCCGCCGAACCGTGGCCCGCGGCGCCGCGCACCTCTTCAGCGACGGTGAGCCGGCCCGGTTGCGCGAAGTCGTCCGCGGCGTCGGTCATGGCGGATGCGGCCAGGCGGATGTCGTCGGTGTCGACACCCAGATCACAGGACATGGCTGCCTCACGGAGATCGAGTGGTGGAATGGCGCGCCCCGACGGTAGAGCGGCACGCTGCGGCGTCATACCAGGTCGAATGCGGTGTGGATGAATGGCGGCCAGGGGGACAACTCGTTCGCACGCGCCCGTTGCCGGTCCGTGCGGGCACGATGGAGGGGTGAACCTTCATCCTCGCCAATTCGGGCCGCCCCCGCGCGACGAGTGGGCCGCGCGCAGTACGGCCAGGCTGGCGGACGGCGACTTCCCCGCTCCGCCGCCGTTCACCGCGCCGTCACCGGCCGGTCGCGTCGTGACGATGGGCGGCCTGGACGTCTTCGTCCGGTCGGTGCCCGGGCCGCCCGGCGCGGCGCCTGCCTGGTACATCCACGGGTTGGAAGGCTCGTCGCGCAATTGGGACAGGCTCGCGGCCGTGCTCGCGGGTTACAGCACCGCCCACGCTCCGGACCTGCCGGGCTCAGGGATGTCCGCGCCGCCGGCCCGGTATTCCGTGACGGCCGAAGCCCGCCTGGTGGCTCGGTTGATCGCCGCGGACGGCGACGACCCGGTGCACTTGGTCGGCAACTCGCGTGGCGGCGTGGTTGCCACGCTGCTGGCTGCGGAGTTCCCGGAGCTGGTGCGCACGCTCACCCTGATCTCGCCTGCGGTTCCCGACTTCCGACTGGTACGGGAGCGCGGCGCCAGTGCGCGGCTAGCGGTCGTGATGGTGCCGGGATCCACGAAGCCGGTCACCCGGTTGCTGGACTCCATTCCGCCGGAAGACCGGGCCCGAGGATTGGCGTGGAGCTGCTTCGGCGAGCCGGAGGCCCTCGAGCCGGCCGACCTGGCGGCCGCCGCCGCGGAGGGGGCAGCTCGGGGCGCACTGCCGTGGGCGTCGGAATCGGCGGTCCGTTCGCTCCGCTCGCTGATCCGGGCGCAATTGCGCCGTGGACGCGGATCGTTCGCTGCTGCCGCGCGATCAGTCTCTGCGCCCACGCTCGTGGTGTGGGGGGCCCGGGACCGAATGGTGGACTGCCGGTTGGCGCTGCCCACGACGGCGGCGTTCGCCGACTCTCGGCTGCTCATGCTGGCGCAGACGGGACACGTGGCGCAGATGGAACGACCGCGCACGGTGGCTCGGGCCATGGTCGCGCTGTGGGAGGACGCGGCCCGCCGCCGCCCGCGCGCTGGCGCGCCTGTCCCGTCGCTCCGGCGAGTTGTGGGAACCTAGCACAGTGACCAGCACCGACCCGCTCGGCCCGAGCAGTGGCCGCGCCCGCCGTGTGGCGGGTGGGGATGCTGGTACTCGCGGGCAGCGCGGTGCGGTCCCGATGTCCTCACGGGCGGGCGACCCGCCCACGTCACGGCGCCCGGATGGCTCGTGGGTGCGCGCAGGGGACGGTGCGACCGGTGCCGGTGCCCGGTTTCAGCGCGGCCTGGCGCCGTCAACCCTTTGGGATGACGTCGATCGCGGCGAGGGCCGGTTCAGTGGTCCGCAGCCGCTGCGGGCACGGTGGGACCCGGTCCCGCCGCCCCGCGCCGCCGTCGGCCGCCGACGCGCCCGAACTCAGCGCCGGCGGAGCTCGTTCGGCTGGTTCGTACATCACTACGGCTGGCGCGCCTACGCGCTGCCCGTGCTGGCAGCCATCACCGTGATGGCGGTGGTCGGCGTGGTGAACTCCACCGGCTCGCCGGATCCCGGGCCGGAATCCGGCCAGTCCGGGTTGGCCACCGTCACCGTGTCGGGCTCGGTGATCACCACGGTGACCGTTCCCGGGCCGGCAACGACCACAACGGTCGCCGGGGGGTCGACACCCACGTCGACCGGCTCCGGGCCCCGGACTCCGGTCACCGGTGCCGACGCGGCCGAACAGTACGCCCAGGCCGCGGCGGGTACCCGCGTTCCGCCCGTTCCCGACGTGGACCCGTCCTCGGTTTTCGGCGGCGTCGTGATGGGCGCGCTCCCGCCCGGCGACGCGTTCGCCAAGACCGGCGCCGGCAGGTTCCACGTCATCCCGGGCACCTCCGAGCCCTTCGGGACCGGCCCGGACCGTCGCACCTTCACCGTCGAGGCCGAGGATGGCGTGCAGTCTGCGGCGGCGGACCAGGAGTTCGCGGACGCGGTCGTCGCGATCCTGTCCGGGCCGCGGTCGTGGACGGCGGACGGCAAGTTCACGCTGCAGCGCATCGACTCGGGCACCCCCGACTTCCGGGTGACGCTGACCAGCCAGATGACGACGCGGCAGGCCGGATTCTGCGGCTGGGAGGTGCAGCTGGAGGCGAGCTGCTTCAACTCGGCGCAAGGCCGCGTCCTGATCAACGACGCCCGCTGGGTGCGCGGCGCGTACTCCTACGCCGGCGACCTGATCTCGTACCGCGTGTACGCCATCAACCACGAGGTCGGACACGCCCTCGGGCACAACCACCTGGCCTGCCCGGAATCGGGCGGCGTGGCACCGGTGATGATGCAACAGTCGTGGAGCACCGCCGACGACGACGTCGCGCGGCTGAACGACGGCGGTCCGGTCCCAGCGGACGGCAAGGTCTGCCGAGCGAACCCGTTCGTCGTCGCCGGCTGACGCCAGCGCCGGGCGGGCGGCCAGGTCGTCGCAGCCGTCTGCCTGCAGCCTGCTGTGCCACACTGGCGCTATGACCGCTGCATTGTCGAAGGCCCTGGCACCGCTGGTGGAGCCGGGACCGCCGTTGACGCCGTCCGAGACCGAGCGGTATTCGCGCCACCTGTTGATCCCCGAGGTCGGGGCGCTGGGCCAGAGACGCCTGCGAAACGCTCGAGTCCTGGTTCTGGGCGCGGGCGGGCTGGGGTCGCCCGCACTGCTGTATCTGGCGGCGGCCGGGGTCGGCACCATCGGCATCGTGGACTTCGACACGGTGGAGCGATCGAATCTGCAACGGCAAGTGGTACACACCGAGCAGTCGATCGGCCAGGCGAAGACCGCGTCCGCGGAGGAGGCGGTACTGCGGGTGAATCCGGATGTTCGCGTGGTCCGCCACGACGTCCGACTGACCCGGGACACCGTCACCGACGTATTCGCCGAGTACGACATCGTGCTGGACGGCACCGACAACTTCGCCACCAGGTATCTCGTGAACGACGCCTGCGCGCTGCTGCACATGCCGTACGTATGGGGATCCATCTTCCGCTTCGAAGGCCAAGTGAGTGTCTTCTGGGCGGACCACGGACCCAACTACAGGGACCTCTACCCGGTGCCGCCGCCCGCCGGCAGCGTGCCGTCCTGCGCCGAGGGCGGCGTGTTGGGCGTGCTGTGCGCCTCGGTCGGCTCCATCATGGCCACGGAGGCCATCAAGTTGATCTGCGGGATCGGAACGCCGCTGCTCGGACGACTGATGATCTACAACGCGCTGGACATGACGTATCGCGCCGTGCAGGTGTCCGTCGACCCGCAGTCCACTCCGATCACGGACTTGATCGACTATGACGAATTCTGCGGGGTCGCACCGGCCGCCGCGGCGGCCGAGCCGGAACGCACTGTGACCCCACGCGGCCTCAAGGCGCTGATCGACACGGCAGCGGACGTGATGCTCGTCGACGTGCGCGAACCCGGCGAACACGAGATTGCCGCCATCGGCGGCGACGTGCTCATCCCACAGGGCCGAATCTTGGCGGGCGACGCCTGGGACATGTTGCCCCGCGACCGGGACATCGTGCTGTACTGCCGGTCGGGTGCCCGATCGGGGGCGTGCCTTGCCGCCATGACGTCGGCCGGCTATACCCGAGTGCGTCACCTGGCCGGCGGCATCCTGGCATGGGCGGACCAGGTGGCCCCCGAGCTTCCGCGATACTAGATCGGTGCAGGAGAGCGCAGACCCGGAAACAAGCCGTCCGATCACCGGGGCGTCGGTGACGGGATCGGATCGGCCCGCGCCGCATGTCGTGGCGGCATTCGGCGTCGACGGGATCGCGGGGGAGCGGCTGCCCGGTATTTCGGGCCGAGTATGGCGGCACGGCGACATCGTGCTGAAGCCCGCCGGTGACCCGGTGTCGGCCGCGTGGGAGTGCGGAGCCTTCGACTCGCTGCGCGTCGTGGACATGCGAGTGGCCAGGCCGGTGCGGTCTCTGGACGGTCGGTGGGTGGTGGGAGGTTGGCGGGCGGAGCGCTTCCTGTCCGGACGCCCGGCCGCACGGTACCGGGACATCGTTGCGATCGCATGCACCCTGGATCGGGCGTTGGCGGGCATCGCGGCACCGCGTTTCGTGCTGGATCGCGCGGACCGGCACGGCTGGGCGGATCGACTGGCGTGGGACCCGGATGCGGACGAGGGCGGCAA
>JBIQMQ010000097.1:0-9405 GCA_044463185.1 Nakamurella lactea
CATTGGTCGCCATTCGGTACCACATGAACTTCGGATTTGCTCATCGGATCTCTCACCTCCTTCCCGTTTGATTTGCGGCCTCTGGCGTGATGTCATGGGTTGCCGCACCGCGCTGACATCATCTCAGCGCCGCGGCGGCCGCCCGAGGTTCCTACGAATCCCTAGACTGCCGCTGCCTTTCACCAGTGCACTGAGACGACTAGTTGCTCAACTGCACCGAAAACCTCTCGAATTGACCGGTGGCGGCTCCGACACTTGAGGCAAGCACCAGAGCCGCCACCGTTCATTTCGGCACCTCAATCGTCGAGCCGCATCCCGAGCTAATGTCCGCGTGGCCGAATCGTGGACATTAGTGGCCAGACGCCGGACTTTAGTGGCCGAGTGAGCGGGACATTAAATGGCCAATCACATCAGCTGTGATCGGCCAGATAATGACCAAAGAACGGCCATCCGGCCATTAGCGGTCGGTAGGACAAGCGCCGACGCCTCACGTCCCGAACCGCCGCAAGTCCTGACGCAACCGCTCAATGCAGATCGGTCAGCAGATCCGGCAGGAGGGATTCCTCATGGATCGCGACACCGGCCGCGTCCATCGCCGCCGCGAGTCCTGGGTCCCAGGGGGTCGCGACTGGTCGCCCAGTCAAGGTGGGTCTGCGATCCGCGGGTAGCCCGGCGATCGCGGCTCGATAATCGACCGCGCGCATGCGCCAGGGCGTGGCACCGCCCGAATAGATCCGCCCGGCGATTGCGATGCCCGGCCAGTCAAAGTCGCCGTGGTACCGGATGTCTACACCTGCCGCGAACAGAGCTGACAGGAGCAATGAACCTGCCGCTGAAGGGTTGCCCGAGAGGCAAAGGAGGGTCGCGGGCAAGTCGGCGCGTGCCGCAGCCTGCATCACCTGGGGGTTTTCACAGCACCACGCCACGGCTCCGGTCATTGGGAGCGCCGATCCGGCTGACACTCCTGCGGCGGCGAGTTCGTGGAGGGTTAGGTGCGTGACGAGTCCGAGGTCTGCCCGCGCATGCATTAGCGCGGCCCATGGGTCGTCGCCGGCCGGGCGCAGCTTCCACACGAGAACGGTGCCCGACAGAAGGTCAGGCGATACCCCGATGCTTGTCCACAGATCTCGTCGATCTGCCGCGGTCCGCGGCGGGTCTTTCTTCGTCACGCGCGCGGCCGCACGCAGCACCAGATCGCTCGCCGTTCTGTCGGCGTCCAGCGCGTGCGCGTCCCAGCCGGAGGCCTTCGTCGCCAGGGCGCCCAGCTCCCACTCAACCGGACACGACACAGGCACCCCCGCCTTGGAAGTCGATGCCATCTGCGGGAACGACGTTTCCGCAAGCAGCCGAAGCGCTGCTACAGCGGTCGATACCTCGATCATCGCCCGGTCGCCAGCCCGCGTCAGGATGCCGGAGCGGCGCATGTGGGCCACCCAGTCCGGCACCCACCATGCGGCGCCGAGTCCGTTGTCGGCCAGCAGAGCGTCGACCTGCGCCCACAAAGTGGCCCGGCCACAGGCGGCGTCTTGCCGGGCCCGACGACGGTCGCTGAGCGGCCCGGTTAGCGCCTCGACGACGGCGACTAACCCGCCGGCGGCGCGCGAGGACCGCAATGCGGAATCTAGCTCCGCCAATCTCACGCGCATGATGCCGGCCGTAACCGTTCGACCAAGCAGCCCGGAGAGTGCCGCGGCGGCGGCGTCATCTAGCTCGAGTTGTACGGCACCGGTTGGAGACAAACCGTTGCGCTCGAGTCGGGCGCTCACAGCCGTCCACAGCGACGCGAACTCGGCCGCACCGAGATGGGCACGCACCGATTCGGGCAGTCGGAACGGGCCGAGCACTTCGGGGCCGGTCATGTCGCCCGCAAGTGCGCGGTGTGCCCGTCCCAGTGCGTGTGCTGGGTCGCGGCCGCCGTGCCCTGTTGCCGGATCACCGTGTACACGTCCAGGCCCGGCACTCCCGGATAGCAGCCCCACAGGGCGTGCCCCGTCATGAGGAAATCGACGTCCATGCGGACCAGCAGCGTCAGCAGCTGAGCGATCGTGTGTTCGTCGACTTTCGCGAACGCGTCGTCGAGCAGGATCAGTCGCAATGCGCGCGCGTCGTCCATTCCGGTCAGGAACGCGTCCGCCGCCGCGAACAGTGTCACGTAGGACACCGTTCGGATCTCGCCCTGGGAAATCTTCGACCTCTTGCCGACCGGCACCGGGCGCCGCCCGTCGCCCAGGTGCGGCGCCCGGACCAGCACCTCGATGCGATACCAGGACCGGTAATCCAGCGCGGACTTCAGATGCTCGCTGTATCCGGCGGACGGATCGGCCGAGGCGGCCGTTTCCACCCTTGTACGCAACAGCGAGACCAGCTGGTCGTTCTCGACATCGGTCCGAAGCGCCGCCGACTTCCGGATCAGAGCGTCGATCCCGGCGATGTCCTCACCGGCTGTGTCGTCCAAACCCCACTTGACTGACACCTGTAGGTCGTGGCTGGTTCGGATCGTCGCCAGGGACCGGTTCATGGCCGTCACAAGAGTTTCGGCCTGACCGATCCGGGTTCGCAGTTCGTCGCCAAGCTCACCGAGCACGTAGTCGGTGAACATGCGCCGTTCGTGTTCGGTCAACGTGTGCCGAGTCCGCTCATACCGCGCCGAAAGCTCCTCGGCCGCCGCCGCGAGCGTCCGCGACCCGGCACCGTCCTTTAGCTCGAACAGCCGTATGCCATGTTCGGCGGTCACCTGGACGTCGTACATTTCGCCGACCTCTGCCGCGAACTCACGATCGGCGACGGCCAGCTGGGTATCCCCGGTGCGTGCTCGCGGCAACGCCTGCCGCACGGCTAAGACGTCGGCTAGTACAGCGGCCGGCGCGGATCCAGCGAAGGCGACGCGTGCCAAATCGGCCTTGTCGCCAGACTGGAACACGGTCGGGATCACGCCGGGAAGCGCCAGTTGTCTTGCCGCAGCTGCGGCTTCGCCGCTGACCCTGGCGGCGAGTTCCGCGGCCCTGTCTGCTTCCGTGTTGGCGTTCGCCGCGGCGATGGCGTTCTTTTCTCGCAACTGTGCCAGCGACTTCTCGGCCTTGTCTCGAAGCTCGGACTGCTCCGTCTGGTCATCCTCGGCGTCCTTGATCTGGTCCGCCACATCCTGGGCAGCCTCGCCGACCGCCTGGAACAACGTGTCGAACGCAAGCTGCGCATCGTGCCATCCAGCCCACGCGCTGTCGGCGTCGCTTTCGGCACGGTCCCGACCCGCGATGAAGGACGAAGCTTTCGCCACGTCTGCCTGCCAGCGGGCCAACGCCTCGCACAGCCGCCGAGTCTCGCCCGGCAGTTGCCGGCACGCATTGGCTGCGTTTTTGGCGAGCGTCTCGAGCCGGCTGAGGTCATCGGCACCGATCGGCAGGTCCTGTTCGGTGCACAACTGGCGATGTGTCTCATTTTCCTGTCGCCATTTCCGGGCCGCCGCGTCCGCCTCCCTTTGCTGGTCGGCGGCCGTGTTCTCCGCAGCGGCAGCGTGCTGCTCCGCCTGCACCGCAGCCGAACGTGCGACCACCAATGCGGTCGTAGTAGGTGCAGCCGCAATTCTGCTGTCGACCGCGCGCTGCCGGTCGTCAAGTTGACCTGCCGTGGTGCGACGCTCGCGCTCGGCATTCGCTAGGGCGCTAAGGCCGATGCGGATGGCGTCCAGTTCCGCGGCTCGGTTGGCGGCCCGTGCCGACGCGCCGATGAATTTGGCTCGCGAGACCGGGTTCCGGCCGCGCAGCGGACCGTTGCGCCACGAGCCGTCCACACCGATGACGGCGCCGGCGCAGTCATCCTCGCCGCTGACCGAGAGCTGGGACAACACCGCCGTCACTGTCCGCTCCGTGACACCGGCGGCCGCGCACGCGGCCGCATCGGGTTTCAGCAGCACGGTCACGGCGTTTTCCGCCGCGGCATCGCCTGCGGAAAGGAGCAGTTCGCCCGTGTCGGCGCGCACCGCGCCGTCCGCTGTGACGTCCGCGGAAAGTAGCCCGGCGCCCTCGAGCGCCGCTTCGATGCCGTCCCGGTCCGCGGGCGGCACGGCCGGGGCGAAGTCGATCAGTTTCCACAGGGGCGCTGCCGCGGGGACCCGCCACGGTGGTAGCTCGGGCTCCGGGTCGGCGTCGCCGAGCAGGACGCGCTGCCGCTCACGCAGAGTCTTCGCTTGTGTCAGATCGGCCGCTTCGGCCAGTTTCAGCTGGGCCCGTACATCGGCGATGTGCGTAAGGATCCCGGCCGCGGCGCGGCGGGCGGCGCCGTCGAGGTCGGCCAACGAGATCGGAAGATCGCCGTCGCCGGCCAACAGGCCGTTGTCGGCGAGCAGGGGCCCCAGATGCTCGTCGCCGGTCCAGTCGTGCGCGCCGAAGACCACCGTGGTGGACGCGGAGGTGATGTACGTATGCCAGGCGTCTGCGACAGCAACTGCTGCGACGTCCCGTGACTCGGCCGCGGCGGTCGCAGCGTCCCGCGCCGACTGCGCCTGACTATTGAGCACGGCTGCGACCTGATTGAGCGCCTTGACCGCAGCCTTCTGGCCGGCCAGTCGCTTCGCGTCGGAGTGCCGAGCGGCGGCCTGAGTGGAGCGGGCGCCGGCGGCATGCGCGGCAGCGTCGGCCGCGGCGTGCACGCGCGCCGGAAGCCCGGCCGGGACGTGTACGTCGTCGACCGCAGGCCGGGACACCGACTGCGGATCCTCGTCGGCCCGGATTCGGACAACGTCCGTGATCGACGTGCCGGCGTTTCGGACAAGGTCGGCGGTGGTAGGCAGCTCATTGTTCTCAAGCCCGCACTCGGCGAGCGACGCGCGAGCATCGCGCAGGAGCCCGGCGAGCCTGGTTGCCTCTTCCTCGGCATGCGCGGCGGAATTGTTCGCCGTTTGGGCCGCGCTAATCTCGCTTTCGCGGGCATGGGCCGCAGCCACCAGGCAGCTTTCCGCCGTTATTCGTTTGGCCTCCACGGTTTTGCGCATCTCCGTCAGCTGCGCCACAGACTGATAGGCCTTGGAACTTTTCAACCCTTCGATCCGCACGCCAGCCGCACGAGCTTTTTCTGCGTAATCAGAAGCGGCCGCATCCACGTCGCGTCGACGGGCATCCAGATCCGCGGCGCGCTGTGCCAGTTCGTGCGCGGATGCCTGCTTCTGCAGCGCCTCCTGAGCGGTCCTCCCGAGATTTTCCAAGGTGCCGTCCAGCTGGCCGGTCAACCAACGCCGGTACACGGCCAGGAACGCTTCGACACGGCCGCGAGCATCTTCGATCCGCTGCAGGTCCTCGCGGGTCGTTTGCAGCCCGTCGAGCGCCTGCCCGGCGTCGGTGAGAGCGTTGTCGGCCAGCGGCGGCATCGCATTGCCGAGGACCTTCGCCAGGTCGCCGGCCTCAATCTCGTTTCCAATATCCGGGTCGCGAAGCGTGTGCAACAGCGACACGAGCCCGGCGAAACGGTCGCGGCCGGAATCGCCGGACAGGCCGTACACGTCCGTGCGGACTCGGTCCTGGTGCGCATCTTTGCGGTCAGTGACCCGGTCGACGCCGATCAGTGCTGCTAGATCGCCGCGAGACAGGGCGATGTCGCCCTCCCCGCGTAGCCGCAGCCCATAGCCGACCCGGAGCGGGGTTGTGAAGTACCACAGACTGATCGTTTTGCCGTTGCGGTTGTACTTAACGCCTGCGCCAAGCGTGTAATACTCGATCGTTTCATCTTCACTGGTGCGCTTCAACTCGAGCCACATGTACCCGACGCGGTTGGTCCGTTCGCCCATTCCGCGCTCCATGAGGTCTTCCATCTTGACAGGTGATCCAGTCGCCATATTGCGGCGATCGGCGTCGAGAAGGAAAGGCAGCAGCAATTCAAGCGCGCGCGACTTGCCGGAGCCGTTGGGACCCCGCAGAATTCCGCGGCCGCTGGACAAGTCGAACTCGTTGTCGATGTAGTGCCAGATGTCCTGCAGTCCGGCCCGGTTGAGTCGCCACCGGTGCGGGTGGTGTACCGGAACAATCAAATCAGCCGGCCCAGGCTCGGCCGTCGCCCTCGCGGCGATCGCGGGGGCAGTGCGCAATTCAGCATTCGTCATCTATCGTCTCCGATTTCAGCGCTGCAAACAGCTCGCCCTGCCCGTCGGGTGCGTGGCGACGTTGGGCGCGGGTGGGGGCGGACGTCGTCGGCAGCGCGCGGTACCTGCCGATAACCGGATGCACCACGATCCAGCCATCCCCGTCCGGCGTCTCTTCCCCGACCCTGGGGTGCCCCGCGACCATCGGTTCATTGATGGGTCTGCCGTCGTCATCGGAGACGGCCGCATTCTCTTCGTCGGGTGCAGCGGTGCGTCCGGTCGCATCAGTGTGCGCAGCGCCGGCGTGTGGGGTGCCCATCGACGCCGGGACGCGGCGAACCAGGGACAGCTGTTCGGCGAATGCGAGCACCTTGCTCGTGAGTCGCGGCAGATCGGCGGCATCCGCCGCACCCCACGCCTTGCCATACCGGTTCGTCAGCTCGCCCATCACTTCGGTCACGAACTCGAGGCTGGCGTACGCGCCGGCCACCGCCTGTCCGTCCGGCATCGTGACGCTCTGGCCGGCCACGGGCTCGAGCCGATCGCGTAGTTCTTCAAGGAGCAGCAACGTCGCCCACGGGACGGTTCCGCGGCCGGGGAACGTCAAGTCGCTCGCCCCCGAGAGGCTATCCGGGTCGTACGCCAGCGCACCTTCGAGTCTCACCTCGAGTTTCAGCCCATAGTGGTCGTCCAGGACCCGTTCCAGCTCGCGACGCTCCCGGGACAGAACGTCTCGTTCCGCATCTGTCAGATCCTCGCGCCGCACCAGCGGATTTTCGACCAACTTGTGTCGCAGAGACTTTCGTGGCTCGGGCGGCGCGTCGGCGACCACCAGGTCCGCGGGCCTCTCGGCGTCGCCCATGCGCCGCGCGAGCAGCTGCGGCAGCAGTGTTCGGTTCACCGTCAGCAGTACCTCCTCGCGGCGTTCGCTCCACGCGGCTGCAGTGCCCTCGGTTTCGGTGAGGACTCCCCACGTGATCAGTTGTGTAATGGCCGTGACAAGGGCGCGGCGCTCATCGAGGCTGTCGCTGAACGGCAGTTTCTCGTTGGCAGCGTCCGCACGGACCTGCTCAATGAGTGCGCTGATCAGGATTTGCTCACCGGTATGGGGTGAAAGAAGCGCGCCGCACAGCAGCGCCAGGTTTCGGTAAATGGTCGGTGTGAACTCGCGTCCGTCGCCCGCCCGTCTGCCGGGGCGTGCGGGCGCGTCCGCGCTGACCGGGGTCTTCGTCAGACGCGCAAAGGTGGACTCGACAACGAGGGTGTAGCCGAGGTCGACCGCGAACGTGTTCCGCAACGCCGGCAAGTGTTTGCGGACCAGCGCGAGCTCCTCGAAATGCTCCGCAGCGGTCAGGATCGGGTTCGCTAAGAGCGCCCTCGCCGCGTCAGTGCGCTCGCGCGCGGCCCGCCGAGAGCTGCTCGGCATGCCGGAGGCCACCGTCTTCACGCGCTCACCTCCGAGCCGTCGGCGACTTCGACGGAATCGGTCGACCAACCTGCCGGTGCGGCCGAGAGTCGGTAGCCGTGCACGATCAACTGGCCGTCGCTGGCGTTGACGACAGTCATCGCATCGGCAGCGGGGCTCGCTGTCAGGACGAATCCGAGTTCGGTGTCTGTCACCTGCGGGACGGCGCTGGCGGCGATGACGTGCGGCACGAGCAGCCTGGCCAGCGTGTCGAGCAGCAGACGCCGCGCCAGCGGAGTCAGCGTTGCGCCGTGAAGGGCGCCGGTTGCAGCCAATTGGGCCGCCGCCGCCTGCCGCTCTTGCAGCTTCTCGGTCGCTTGGCGCAGCAGGGCTGCGGCCTGTGCGCGCACATCCGGGATCCGCCCGGTCCGTCCCCGCGCGGCCCGGTCACCGAGCTCGCGCATCGAAAGTGGCACGTCGACTGGATCCGACTCCCACCACGAGTCCCCGGGATGTCCGGTCGGAGCGCCGACATCCGGGCCGAGCGCAAGGTGCCGCGAGGAATACGCGCCAAAGGCGGCGTCGAACATGCGATGGGCGGTGTCACTGTCGGCGGTAGCGAACCAGCCAGCGAGTTTGAGGAAATCCGCGCGGCGAGTCACGCCGGTCCCCGTCGGTGTCAAGATCCTTTTCGCGTTCGCGAGCAGCTGCCGCAATGCCTGCCCAGCGGCGGTACGGAGCTGCTCTGGGCCGGACGCATCATCACCAGCGCCGTACCATGCGGCGAGTTGTTCCCAGTCGCGCACCGCCCGTCCGGGCAGCCGTTCGACCGTGAACAGGTCGCCAGCTTCCAAAGCGGCCGGCAGGGCAGCAACGACAACTCCGATCAGTGGCATCAACGTGGTGAGCCGGTCGAGGATCACTGGGGCATTGCGAGCCACATCCGCCTTGATCATGTCGATGTACCCGATGAGCAGGTCCTTGAATTGGGCGTACTCGTCCCCGGCGAGGTCGTAGCGGCTCAAGACGCTAGACAGGTAGGCGTAAAAGTCTGTGACCGACTCGGTGAATAGACGTTGGTCGGAGAAGATACTGGTCACCCGCCGAGCGAGCACATCCGAGTCCAGCGGCGTCAGGTGTGCCTGCTTGACGGCGATGGCAATGTCGGACAAGTTTGCGGCCATCTGCGCGAGCACTTCGCGCGCTACTTCCCTGGCGCCGTCGCCCGCTGCCAGGATTGCTTCGGCATCGCGGTGAACACGTCCGCCGAGTTTGGACACCTGGTAGCGGGACCGGGAGCGGTTGTACGCGGCGATCGTGGTGACGCGCGTGTCGCGGACGGAGCGGATCAGGTTGCCCCACGTGACGAGTTGACGGCAACGCTGCTCGGCGGTGTCAACCTCCATCGGATACCCGGCGCCCGCGGCAGCCGACACGATGTCAGCCGCAGACAGGTCCGCCAGCAGGCTCGACGTCGCGACCCTCATGATCGCCAGATACGAGTCGGACTCGTCCGCGGTGAGATACCGGAACAGGTGCAGGTTGTCGTTGCCAAGGGTATCGCCGTCTCGGGCACGCTTGACCGATTTGCCGTCAATCGCTCGCACTTGGTCCGCGACTACGGGGCCGTCACCCGCCAGCATGTGGTCCACGTTCACCGCTGCCTCTCGGCTCAACTCCAAGCGCCCGCCAGTTCCCAGGTAATTGATTTGACCGTAGCGGTGACATACGACATCGTTTGGCGAGCCCAGCGAAGCGACAGAAAGTCCACGGTAGGGGCATCCCCAGCCGCCACACGTCAACGGCCCCGGAGCTAGCCCGGGGTCGTTGACGTACAAGTGCTAATCAGCCGAGATCGACGCAGATTTCGCACTTCCTACCTGACTTTTATCAGACTAGTGTCCATTTGCCGTGGCGGCGGTGATGGCGGTGA
>JBIQMQ010000098.1:0-4104 GCA_044463185.1 Nakamurella lactea
GCTGGCTTCCGGGAGGTCGAGAAGCGTGGTGACGAACAGGGTCTCGGGGCGCTGCTCGAGCAGGGTGCGCACCCGTTCGTGCGACAGCGCCGTCACTGGGAGGTCACCGACGCCATCGATGTAGATGACGCTGCGCTCGGGTAGCAGGGGCCGCGGCAGGTCGAGAATCGACGCGGTGGCGAGCGGCGCCAGCAGCGCATGGTTGCGCAGGCCCGGGTGGCTCCGGATCACCTCCGCCGCCAGCCTCGACTTGCCGGCGGCGGACGGCCCGCGCAGCACGATGAACCGTGGCCCATGACCGGCCAGGGCGCGGTCGATCGCGGTGGCCAGCGACTGCCGCTCCGGCCGGGACACCCAGCCGAAGTACGGCTCGGCGGGCTCCGAGATGTCGGTCCGGGCCGGCTTGGTGCCGAAAAAGGCCCGGTCGGTGACGTCGGCGACGCGAAGCGGGCGCAACGCCTCGTCCAGGCTGTCGCCGCGCAGGTAGCGCTGCAGCGTCGGCCCGTGCATGTTGATCACCGCCGGCGGGCAGCCGACCTGGGCGAGCGCGGCGGCGAACGCGGCGTCCTTCGCCGGGTCGGGCAGCGTTGCGACCTCGAAGCGGGGGCTGCGCCGGTTCTTGGGGCCGTCGGTCACGATGCCCAGTACCGTCGGCCGCGGCTCGGCGCCCAGCACCACGGCGCCGGGCATGCCGTGCCGCCGGGCCGAGCGCGGCAGGGCTCGCCGATCCACGGCGAAAGCGCCTGGCGCGCCGCGGGTATCGCCAGGATGCAGCACCCCGGACGCCAGTTCCGGTGCCGCCAGCATCCAGGCGACGGTGGACGTTTCGCTGCCGCCGGGCCGGCCGGGCAGCCCGGCCACCTGTGCCGGCTGCACGGGTTCCGGCGGCGGGTACGCCAATGCCGGGTCTGGCGCCGACCGCAGCAGCGTCTGCCATGTGGCGGTATTGCGTGAGACGTTGAGGATCGCCAGCCCCGATGCCTCGCTCTGCCAGATCACCTCACCGTCGAACGAGCGCTCCGGCGACGCCCCGATCACGATCTCGGCGCTGCGCGGGATCGGTGCGCGCGGCGCCTGCGCATCCGGGTCGGTGGCCAGAAGCGGCTCGATCACGCGCCGCGCGGTCAGGACGCCGGTGGCGCCGATCGCCCAACCGGTTCCCTTGCTCATGCGCAGGATGCGCACCTTGGCCAGCCGCGCCGGCCACACCACCGAACCGGTTGCGCCCTCGGCGGCCGGGCCCGCCGCGCCGACCCCGGCCGCGCCGACCCCCGCCGCGCCGACCCCGATGGCTGCTGAGGTGCCCTTGCCGGCTCTCCTGGCGACCCTCGCCCCGCCGGCCTTCCTCATGGGACGAAGCCTAATCGAATAGGCTCTTGGTCTATGACGGCCGAGGACACGTCGCGCCTGGTGGCGCAACTGCGTCGGCGGGAGCGTTGGCTGATGGCCCTGGCCGCCGTGCGGTCCGAGTTGCTGTCCGGCGGTACGGCGGCCGAAGCCATGTCGGTGATCGCCGAGAGATGTGCGCTGCTCTCCGAGGCCGATGGCGCGCTGATCCTGCTCGCCGACGGCGGCGGCCCCATCACGGTGTGGGCGGCGACGGGCCCGCTGGCCGATGTCGCGGCCGGGCCGGAGACGGCGCCGGTCGGTCACCCGTCGGACGACTGGGCGGTGGCGCTGCACGAGACGGTCGGCGTCACCCGCACCGCCGATCTGCTCCCTCCCCCCGACGCCGGGCTGGCGCGGATCTGGTCGGCCGCCGATTCGCTACTCGTCGCTCCGATCCCGGTGCGCGGCGGCGTCGACGGGGTGGTGATCTGCCTGCGGGCCGCGGGACGGGAGCCGTTCGAGCCGGAGGCGCAACCGGAGGTGGTGGGGCTGGCCGAGCAGGCGTCCATCGCCCTCGAGGCGGCCGGCCGGGCGAAGCGGCGCCGCCTGGCGGAGTTGATGGCCGATCGCGAGCGCATCGCCCGCGACCTGCACGATCACGTGATCCAGCGGCTGTTCGCTGTGGGGCTGTCGCTGCAGGGGTTGGAGCGGTCGATCACTGAACCGGCCGCGCGGGAGCGGATCGACCGGGCCGTCACCGAGATCGACGAGGCCATGGCCGATCTGCGGGCGTCGATCTTCGACCTGCGCAGCGCCGAGGGCGGCCGGGGCAGCCTGCGGCGCCGGCTGGCGGACATCGTGGCGAACGCCTCCGACTCCAGCGCGGGCCCGCGCGTCACGCTGCGCTGTCGCGGACCGGTGGACACCGTGGTGACGCCGGAGCTCGCCGTCCAGGTCGAGGCCGTCGTCCGGGAGGCGGTGAGCAACGCGGTTCGGCATTCGGGTGCCGGGACGGTCGCCGTTTCGGTGACGGCCGGCGACGACGTGCAGGTCTCCGTCGTCGACGACGGCCGCGGCATCCCGCCCGGCGCGTTGCGCAGCGGACTGAGGAACCTGGAGGATCGCGCCCTCTCGTGCGGGGGGTCGCTGACCGTGGACAGCGTGTACGGCGGGTATGACGCAGCCCCGGGGTCGGGCACCGGCACGACGCTGCGCTGGGTCGTCCCGCTGTAGCTCAGCCGCTGCGGTAGCTGAAGGTCCGCGGGAGTTCAGTCCCGCTGTAGCCCAATCCCGCTGAAGCTGAATCCCGCTGAAGCTGAATCCCGCCGTGGCCGAAGGTCCGGCTACCGGCGGTCGGCGGCCAGCTTGGTGGCCAGGATGGCGGCCTGGGTGCGGTGCGCGACGCCGAGCTTGGCGAGCAGATGCGAGACGTAGTTCTTCACGGTCTTCTCCGCCAGGTACAGCCGCTCGCCGATCTGCCGGTTGGTGAGCCCCTCGGCGATCAGCTCCAGTACGGCGCGCTCCTGGTCGGTGAGCGCCTGCAGCGGGCCGGACTGGCGTGCGGCCTCCTCCTGTTCGGCCTGGATCCGGCGCATCACCGCCGCGGTGGACCGCGCATCCAGCAGCGACCCGCCGCCCGCCACGGTCCGCACCGCGTCGATCAGGTCCGAGCCGCGCACCTGCTTCAGCACGAATCCGGCCGCGCCGGCCATGATCGCGCCGATCAACGCGTCGTCGTCGTCGAAGGAGGTGAGCATCAGGCACTGCAGATCCGGCATCTCCGACCGCAGGTCCCGGCACAACTGCACCCCGTTGCCGTCCGGAAGGCGCACGTCCAGCACGGCGACGTCCGGCCGCACCGCAGGGATGCGCGCCATCGCCTCGGCGACCGTCCCGGCCTCGCCGGCGATCGTCATTTCGTCCGATTCCAGCAGGTCGGCGATCCCGCGCCGCACCACTTCGTGGTCGTCGACAAGAAACACCCGGATCACCCTGGACCACCGCCCTTTCCGCTCTCCATCGCACCGCACCGCAGCAATCGATGCAAGGGACTTTCGTCCCGCCACAAAAGGTCCTCCGCCCCGTGTGGCCCTGCCCTTCCCGCTGCGACAGTACTGGTGATGGCCGGCAATCCCGCCGGAATGTCAGCCGACTGTTGTAAGGAGTGTGTGCACATGCGCGCAGCACTGGACAAGCTGGTGAGTCTTCTGGGCCTGGCCCTCACCGTCGTTCTACTGGTGGCCGGCGGGCTGCTCACCTGGGGCAGCAACTTCATCGGGAACGAGGTGCACGACCAGCTCGCCGCGCAGAAGATTCACTTCCCGCCGGCGGACAGCCAGGCCGTGGCGGGCCCGGAGTACGAGCGGATGCGGCAGTACGGCGGTCAGCTGATGACCACCGGCGCGCAGGCCGAGGTGTACGCGAACGATTTCATCGGCAACCACCTCAAGCACACCGCTGACGGCAAGACCTACGCCGAGCTGTCCAGCGAGTCGAACGCCAACCCGGACGACACCGAGCTCGCCGCGAAGGTGCAGACCATGTTCCGCGGCGAGACGCTGCGCGGCCTGCTGCTCAACGCGTACGCGTTCGGCACCATGGGCACCATCGCCGGCATTGCCGGGATCGGGGCCTTCGTCGCCGCGGGTGTCCTGTTGATCCTCTCGTTGCTGGGATTCTGGCACGCGGGTCGCGCCAACCCGGCCGAGTCGCCGAGCAAGCGCCGGGAGCCGCAGCTCACCTGACGGGAGCCGCAGCTCACCTGACGGGAGCCGC
>JBIQMQ010000098.1:4204-9273 GCA_044463185.1 Nakamurella lactea
CACCTGACGGGAGCCGCCCTGGAGCCAGCACCGCCCAGATGTCGCGTCGTCTGGGCGGTGCTGTCTATTGTCGCAGTCATGGATCTGGGACTGCGGGGAAGAACGGCACTGGTGTGCGCATCGACGGCAGGGTTGGGCCGCGCTACCGCGGAGGCGTTGGCCGCCGAAGGCGCCCGCGTCGTCATCTCCGGCCGGCGGGCGGAGCTGGCGGCAGAGATCGCGGCGGCCCTGCCGGGCGCCGAGGCGGTGCGCTGTGATGTGACGGAACCCGGCGCGGCGGCGCGCCTGGTCGAGGCCGCCACGGAGAAGCTGAAGGCTCCGATCGATATCGCGGTGCTCAACGGCCCGGGGCCGAAAACCGGTGCCGCGGCGGACATCTCGGTGGACGATGTACGCGCCGCCCTCGATTCGCTGCTCATCTTCCAGCAGGAACTGGTCGCCGCCGTGCTGCCCAGCATGCGGGAGCGCCGGTTCGGCCGGATCGTGGCGATCGGCTCGGTGAGCATCGCGGAACCCATTGCCGGGCTGGCACTGTCCAGCATCGGCCGCTCGGCGCTGGCGGCCTATCTGAAGACGCTGGCCGGCGAGGTGGCGGCCGACGGGGTGACCGTCAACCTGGTGTTGCCGGGGCGCATCGACACCGAGCGGGTGCGTCAGTTGGATGCGGCCATGGGCGACGCCGCGCGGCACACCGCCGGGATCCCGGTCGGTCGCTATGGCGCCGTCGACGAGTTCGGCGCGGTTGCCGCGTTCCTGTGCGGCCAGCAGGCCGGGTACGTCACCGGGTCGGCGATCCGGGTGGACGGCGGGATGACCCGCGGCCTGTGAACCGGCCTGTGAACCGGCGTGTTGTGCCCCGGCGCAAGTAGCCGCCGCCGCGGCGTTATGGTCGACCGGCAGTTCCCTGCTGCGGCGTCATACCCGTCGTGGCGACCGACGGGCAGGGCGAGACTACGGCGCGGGCACCGGGCGGGTGAGCGTGTCGACCGGCCGGCGCACCGGCAGCAGCGCCAGTAGTCCGGCCAGCAGCACCAGCAGGATGCCGATGATCCCGTAGCGCTCCACGTCGGTGACCGAGACGAACAGCGCGAACAGGGCCGGGGCGAGGAACGACACCGCGCGGCCGGTCGTGGCGTACAGGCCGAACAGCTCGCCCTCGCGCCCGGGCGGGGAGAGCCGGGCCAAGAACGTGCGGGACGACGACTGCGCCGGTCCGACCCACAGGCACAGCAGCAGCCCGAAAATCCAGAACATGGTCGGCCCGGACACGAACAGCAGCACGGTGCCGGCCGCAATCATCGCCACGAGCGAGACGACGATGACGGCTTTCGGCCCGATCCGGTCGTCGAACAGCCCCAGCACCACCGCGCCCAGCGCCGAGACGACGTTGGCCACCACGCCGAAGATCAGCACGCCGCCCGCGGAAAAGCCGTAGGTGTTCACGGCGAGCACCGCCCCGAACGTGAAGACGCCGGCCAGCCCGTCCCGGAACAGCGCGGACGCCAGCAGGAAGAACACGGTGTGCGGCTCGGTCTTGTAGAGCGTGGCGATGTGCTTCAGCAACGCCCGATACGAGCCCACCAGGCCCAGCCGGACGCCCGCCTCGGTGGCCGGCAGCTCGGGCACCTTGAACAGCACCGGGATCGCGGAGAGCCCCAGCCACACCGCCGCGACGACGGCGACCATCCGGATGTTCAGCCCTTCGTCCTTCGAGATGCCGAGGAGGCCCGCGGTGGCCGAGCCGTCGTCCGAGGCGATGAAACCCACGTAGCAGACCAGCAGCAGCACGATGCCGCCGAAGTAGCCCATGGACCAGCCGAAACCGGAGACGCGGCCGATGTTGGCGGGGGTGGAGATCTGCCGCAGCATGGCGTTGTACGAGACGCCGGCGAACTCCATGGTGATCGACCCGAGGCCGATCATGACGAGCGCGAACAGCAGGTACGACGAGTCGTTCTTCACGAAGAACAGCGCCAGCATCGTCGCCACGGTGACGTAGGTGAAGATGCCCAGCGACAGTTTGCGTCGCCCGCCCGCGTCCGCGCGCTGCCCGGTGACCGGGGCCAGTATCGCGATGAAGAACCCCGCGATGCCCAGCGCCCAGCCGAGCATCGACGAGGCCGCCGGGCAGCTCTCGTCCGCGGTGAGCTGGTCGGGCGTGCACAGCCCCGTGCCCACCGAGCTGGTCAGATACACCGAGAACACGAACGTCACGATGATCGTGTTGAACCCCGCCGAGCCCCAGTCCCACAGGCCCCAGGCGACGACCTGACCGCGGGGGGCCTTGGGGGTGATCTGCGTCATGGTTAGGGACAGTACCGTGACAAAAGTCCCTGACGTCCGACCCTGCCCGTTCGGTAGCGTCGACACCGTGACCAGAAGCGTCTTTGTGGTGGCTGCGGAGGGCGCATCGGTCAAATCGATCGTGGCCCTCGGCCTCGCGGACCTGCTCAGCAGGCAGGTGGAGCGGGTCGGCGTGTTCCGACCGGTGACGCCGTCGCCGGACGCGGACACCCTGGTGGATCCGGTCGTGGATCTGCTGCTGGCGCACCCGGCGATCGACCAGCCGCGAGAGACGGCGATCGGCGTCACCTACGCCGATGTGCACCGCGACGCCGCGGCCGCGCACGCCGAGATCGTGCGCCGCTGGGGCGATCTGAGCCACGAGTATGACGCCGTCGTCGTGCTGGGCTCCGACTTCGCCGATGTGGCCACCCCCGGTGAGCTCACGTTCAACGCGCGCGTCGCGGCCGACCTCGCCTCGCCGGTGGTGCTGGTGGTCTCGGGCAAGGAGAGGCCGCCGGACGCGGTGAAGGCCGTCGCCGATGTGGCGCTGACCGAGCTGCACGCGGCGCACGCCCAGACCATCGCGGTGATCGCGAACCGGGTGGATCCCGAGGCGACAGACGCGGTGCGCCAAGCCTTGTCGCCGCTCACTGTCGGACCGGGTGGGATGCCGATCGGCGTGATCCCGGAGATGCCGGTGCTGGTGGCGCCGCCGGTCTCCGCGCTGTTCGAGGCGTGCGGCGCCCGGATGATGCGGGGCAGCACCGAATGGCTGGACCGCGAGTCGATGGGATTCGTGGTGGCCGCGATGTCGCTGCCCAACGTGCTGACGAGACTCAAGCCCGGGGCAACCGTGATCGCGCCCGGCGACCGCTCCGACCTGCTGCCGGGCCTGGTGCTGGCGCATCAGGCGGGCACCTACGGGCACCTCTCCGCGATCGTGCTGACCGGCGGCTACCTGCCTCCGGAGCCCATCGCCTCGCTGCTGGACGGCCTGGACCAAGACCTGCCGATCGCCGTGTCCCAGCACGACACCTTTGAGACGGCAACCCTTCTCGCCGATGTCCGGGGCCGGCTCACCGCGGATTCCGCCGTGAAGGTGCAGACCGCCCTGCGGGTCTTCGCGGAATCCGTGGACGCCGACGAATTGCGCGCGGCCCTGGCCGTGCCGGCGTCATCGGTCGTGACCCCGCTGATGTTCGGCTACCGGCTGCTGGAGCGGGCCCGGTCGGACCGACGCCGCATCGTGCTGCCGGAGGGCGACGACGACCGCATCCTCGCCGCGGCGGCCACGCTCAGCCGGTTGGGCGTCGCCGACCTGACCCTCGTGGGATCCGACAAGGCGATCCGCTCTCGCGCCTCCGCGCTCGGCCTGGACATCGGCTCCGTCGACGTGGTGTCGCCGAGCGACGAAGCGCTGCGCGTCAAGTTCGCCGCCGAGTATGCGAGACTGCGGGCGCACAAGGGCATCTCGGAGGAGCAGGCGTTCGAGGCGGTCGGTGACCCGTCGTACTTCGGCACCATGATGGTGCACCTGGGCTACGCAGACGGCATGGTGTCCGGCGCGGCGCACACCACCGCCGAAACCATCCGGCCCGCCTTCGAGATCATCAAGACCGCGCCGGGCACCTCGGTGGTGTCCAGCGTGTTCTTCATGTGCCTCGCCGACCGGGTGCTGGTGTACGGGGATTGCGCGGTGATCCCGGACCCGACCGCCGACCAGCTGGCGGACATCGCGATCTCCGCGGCGGCGACGGCGGCCCAGTTCGGCATCGACCCGCTCATCGCGATGCTGTCCTATTCCACCGGGGCCTCGGGCACCGGCGTCGACGTCGAGAAGGTGCGCGCCGCAACGGAACTCGTGCGGTCCCGCCGGCCGGATCTCGTCGTGGACGGGCCGATGCAGTACGACGCCGCCGTGGACGCCACGGTGGCCGCCGCCAAGGCGCCGAATTCCCCGGTCGCCGGACGCGCCACGGTGCTGATCTTCCCCGACCTCAACACGGGCAACAACACGTACAAGGCGGTGCAGCGCAGCGCCGGGGCGGTGGCGATCGGGCCGGTGCTCCAGGGCCTGGCCAAACCGGTCAACGACCTGTCCCGCGGCGCGCTGGTGGAGGACATCGTCAACACGGTGGCCATCACGGCCATCCAAGCGCAGCGGGCGGTGCGGCACTGATGACGCCGTACACGCTGGTACTCAACGCGGGCTCGTCCTCCCTGAAATACCAACTGGTGCAGCCGGATTCGGGCGATATCACCGCCAAGGGCATCGTGGAGCGGATCGGCGGGAGTCTGGAGAGCTACGCGGACGCCCTGGCCAAGGTGCGCGCCGACCTGCCACGCGCCGACATCACCGTGGTCGGCCACCGGGTGGTGCACGGCGGCGAGCGGTTCCGGGAGCCCACCGTGATCACCGCCGAGGTGCTGTCCACCATCCGCGAGCTGATCCCGCTCGCCCCGCTGCACAACCCGGCGAACGCCGCCATCATCGAGGTCGCCCTGGCCGCCCTTCCCGACGTGCCGCAGGTCGCCGTGTTCGATACGGCCTTCTTCGCGAGCCTGCCGGAGGTCGCCACCACCTACGCCATCGACCGGGAGGTGGCCGACCGCAACGGGATCCGCCGCTACGGCTTCCACGGGATCAGCCACGAATACGTGTCCCACGCGGCGGCGGAGCTGCTCGGCCGGCCGCACGGCGAGCTGAACCAGATCGTGCTGCACCTGGGGAACGGGGCGTCGGCCTCGGCCATCGAGACCGGCCGGCCCGTCGACACCTCCAT
>JBIQMQ010000099.1:0-9237 GCA_044463185.1 Nakamurella lactea
TCAAGTACCCGGCCGGGTTCTTCGGCGTGTTCTGCGGCTCCTACGACATCGAGGCCGCCTACGCGCACATGACGGCCGTCTACACGAACAAGGCCCCCGGCGGCGTCGCCTACGCCTGCTCGTTCCGCATCACCGAGGCCGTCTACCTGGTCGAACGCCTCGTCGACTGCCTCGCGTTCGACCTGAAGATGGACCCGGTCGAGCTGCGCCGACGCAACCTGCTGCGCCCCGAGCAGTTCCCGTACACCACCAAGACCGGCTGGGTGTACGACTCGGGCGATTACCAGGCGACCCTGGACAAGGCGCTGAGCCTGGCCGGCTACGACGAGCTGCGCCGTGAACAGGCCGAGAAGCGGGAACGCGGCGAGCTGATGGGCATCGGCGTCTCGTTCTTCACCGAGGCGGTCGGCGCCGGACCCCGCAAGGACATGGACATCCTCGGCCTGGGCATGGCGGACGGCTGCGAGCTGCGCATCCACCCCACCGGCAAGGCCGTGGTGCGGCTGTCCGTGCAGACGCAGGGCCAGGGCCACGAGACGACGTTCGCCCAGATCGTCGCCGAGGAGCTGGGCATCCCGCCGGCCGACATCGAAGTGGTGCACGGCGACACCGACCAGACACCGTTCGGCCTGGGCACCTACGGCAGCCGCTCCACCCCGGTCTCCGGTGCTGCGGCCGCGCTGGTGTCCCGGAAGATCCGGGACAAGGCGAAGATCATCGCCTCCGGAATGCTCGAGGTGTCCGTCGCCGACCTGGAGTGGGACAAGGGATCGTTCCGCGTCGCCGGCGACCCGGACCAGTCGGTCACCATCCAGCAGATCGCGATGCGGGCGCACGGGGCCGGCGACCTGCCGGAGGGCATCGAGGGCGGCCTCGACGCCGAGATCTGTTACAACCCTTCGAACCTCACCTACCCGAACGGCGCCTACATCTGTGTGGTCGACGTCGACCCGGACACCGCCGTGGTGAAGGTGCGCCGGTTCGTGGCGGTCGACGACTGCGGCACCCGCATCAACCCGATGATCATCGACGGGCAGGTGCAGGGCGGCCTCACCGAGGGCGTCGGAATGGCGCTGATGCAGATGATCGCGTTCGACGAGGACGGCAACTGCCTCGGCGGGTCGCTGATGGACTACCTCATCCCCTCCGCACTGGAGGTGCCGAACTGGGAGAATGGGTACACGGTGACGCCGTCCCCGCATCACCCCATCGGCGCGAAGGGCGTGGGCGAGTCGGCGACGGTCGGTTCGCCGCCGGCGGTGGTGAACGCGGTGATCGACGCGCTGGCCCCGTTCGGGGTGCGGCACGCCGACATGCCGCTGACGCCGTCCCGGGTGTGGGAGGCCATGCAGGGCACGGTGCAGCCGCCGATCTGATCGGCGCCGGCACCGGGATCGACCAGCAGGAGGGTTCGACATGTCCAGCACACAGATCGCCGAGCGGGTCAGTGAGCTCACCGTCGCGCGCACGCCGTTCGTGCGCGCGACCGTGGTGCGCGCCCAGGCACCGACCTCGGTACGCGCCGGTGACGACGCGATCGTCCTGGCCGACGGCACCATGGAGGGCTTCGTCGGCGGGCAGTGCACTCAGAACTCCGTCCGCACAGCGGCTCTCGCCGCGCTGGCCGGCTCCACGGCGACGTTGCTGCGGGTGCTGCCGGACGACTCGGACCCGTTCCCGGCCACCCCGGGCGCGCAGGTCGTGGTCAACCCGTGCCAGTCCGGCGGGGCGGTGGAGATCTTCCTGGAGCCGGTGCTGCCGCCGCCGCTGATCACGGTGACCGGGTCGACGCCGATCGCCCAGGCGCTGCGGTCGATGGCGGCGCTGCTCGGCTACGGCGTCGTCGATCCGCCCGACGACGCGCCGGCGGCCGGGCGAGACGCGCGCACCGCCGCCGATCTCGCTGGCTGCGCCGCCGTGCTGCTGGCCAGCCACGGCCCCGGTGAGCCGGAGACGATCCGCGCCGCGCTGGACGCCGGCGTGCCGTACATCGGCCTGGTGGCGAGCCGCAAGCGCAGTGCCGCGCTGTTCGACGAGATGGGCCTGGACGAGGCGCAGCGGGCGCGGGTGCACGCCCCGGCCGGCCGGTGGATCGGGGCGCGCACCGCACCGGAGATCGCTCTGTCGATCCTGGCGGATGTGGTCGCCGCAGTGCGGATCGACGGCGCGGCTGACGGGCCGACGGACCCCCAGGCAGTGGAGGCGCCGGACTCGCACGACGGCGCGACGCCGTCGGCGGGTATGACGCAGCCCTCGGCTGCTGCGCAGCCGTCACGCCGGTCGGCGGCGCTGCTGACACCGGTGCAGGCCATCGACCCGGTGTGCCAGATGACGGTGACCGTGATGCCGGATACCCCGCACGCCCAGGTCGACGGCGTGGACTACTACTTCTGCAACCCCGGCTGCCGGGACACGTTCCTGGCCGATTCCGGCCGCCGCGCCGACACGGCCACCGCCCGGTGACCGGGCCCGCGGCGGTGCCGAACGGTCGCGGTGAGACCTGGTCCGGCCCGTTCCACGACGTTGCCGATGTGATCCGTCGACTGGACGCGGTGGACTACTTGGCCGACGACGGCCTCGCGTCGGCGGTGTTCTTCGCCACCGGTCTGCACCGGCCACTGCTGCTGGAGGGCGAGCCCGGGGTCGGGAAAACCACTGCGGCCAAGGCGATCTCGGCCGCGCTCGGCGCCCCGCTGATCCGGCTGCAGTGCTACGAGGGACTCACGGTCTCGGAGTCCCTGTACGAGTGGAACTACCAGCGGCAGCTGCTGTCCATCCGGCTGGCCGAGGCGCGTGGCGATGCCCTCGGCCAGGCGGACCTGTTCACCGAGGACTACCTCGCCGAGCGCCCGATCCTGCGCGCGGTGCGGTATCGCGGGCCGACGCCGGCGGTGTTGCTGATCGACGAGATCGACCGCGCCGACGACGAATTCGAGGCACTGCTGCTGGAATTCCTCGGGGAGTCGTCGGTCACCGTCCCGGAACTCGGCACGTTCACCGCCGCCCAGCCGCCGATCACCGTGCTCACCAGCAACCGCAGCCGCGAACTGCACGACGCGCTACGGCGCCGCTGCCTCTACCACTGGATCGAGTTCCCCGAGCCGGAGCGGGCCGCGGCGATCGTGCGACGCACCGTGCCATGGGCCGCGGAGCCGCTGGTGGCCAGCACCACCGAGTTCATCGGCCGGGTCCGCACCCTCGACCTGGACAAGTCGCCGGGCCTGGCCGAAGCCATCGACTGGGTGTCGGCCCTGGCCGCGATCGGCGCCACCGAACTCGTCCGCGACGATCTGGTCACCTCGCTCGGCACCATCGCGAAAACCCCCGCGGATCGGGACGCCGTGCTGGCGGCGATGGACACGTTCGGTGTGCCGTCCCGTGGACACTGACGGCCCGGCGCACGCTCGCCACGGACTGCTGCGCGGCATGGACCGGGCGGCGTTCGCCGTCGCGCTGAGCAGTCGGCTACGCCGGGCCGGCATGCCGGTGGACCTGACGGCCACCGCCACGCTGGTCGACGCGTTCCGCATCGCCCTGCCCCGCAGCCGCCACCAGCTGTACTGGGCGTGCCGCATCGCCCTGGTGCGGCGTCACGACGAGGTGGCGATCTTCGACAGGGTCTTCGAGGCCGTGTTCGCCGACGCGGTGCTGGACATGGATCCGCACGCCCGGCGCCGCCCGCTTGCCGCCCCGCCGGCCCGCCCGGACGACGCGTACCACGGCCTGCCCAGCGGCCGGGCCGCCGAGGGACCGTCCACGGACCTGCCCTGGGCGACGCTGCCCGCCGTAATCGGTCCCGGCGGCGACATCGACGACGACGCCCCTGCGATGCCGCTGAGGCTGCCGACCGACGCCTCGCACCTGGCCGACGTGCCGTTCGACGCCTTCGACGCCCGCGACCTGGACGTCCTCGAACGCACCCTGACCGAGGCGGCCCGACGCTGGCCGATGCGACGCACCCGGCGCACCGCGATCGGCCGGTCCGGGCGGGCCGTCGGGCTGCGGGCGACCATGGCCCGCAGCCGCCGCACCGGGTTCGAGCCAGCCACCCTCATGATGCTGCGCCCTCGCCGGCGGCCCCGGCGGGTGGTGATGATCTGCGACGTCAGCGCATCCATGCAGGCCCAGGCCACCGCCTACCTGCACCTGATGCGGGCGCTGGTGCGCACCACCGATGCCGAGGTGTTCGCCTTCGCCACCCGGCTCACCCGGCTGACCGGCGCGCTCGACCGGCGCTCGCCCGCCGACGCCGTCGCCGCGGCCACCGAGGCGGTGGACGACCGGTTCGGCGGCACCCGCATCGGCGGCGCGCTGGCCGACCTGCTCGCCGGGCAGCACCGGGACCTACTGCGCGGCGCCGTCGTCCTGATCGGCTCCGACGGCTGGGACGCGGGCGATCCCGAACTGCTGGACCACGCCATGCAACGCCTCCGGCGGCGCGCCCATCGGGTGTTGTGGATCAATCCGCGCGCCTCCGCACCGCGATTCCAGCCGACCGTGGCGGGGATGGCCGCCGCCCTGCCGTACTGCGACGAGCTGCTGGCCGGCGCGACGATGGCCGATCTGCTGCGCGTCATCGCGGTCGTCTGCGATCAGGCGAGCATGACGGAACATCGGGGCGAACGCGAGACCGACGCTGCGCCAGGCGGTCTCGCCGCGCGGAATCCCGCGCTCAGCTCCACAGCGTGATGTGGATGGCGGGCCGGAACCGGCCCACCGTGACGCCGCTCCCCCGCAGCATGGCCTGGATCGCCCGCGGCGTCACCACGAACCGGGCCAATTCCGCCGCCGGTGCCGGCGCCGCGCTGCCGGCCAGGGTGCGGATGCCCCAACTGCCGGCCGCTTCGAACGACTCGCCGGGGACGCGCACCAGGTCCCCGGATTCGATGTCCGCGGCGGCGGCGAACGACACGACCAGCGCCACGCCGCGTCCCCGTTTGGCCTGGGCGACGGCGGCCTCCTGGCTCTGGAAGATCTGCTGGCGGGTTTCCGGTACCCCGATGCGGCGCACCAGGCCGGGCACGATGCCGAGCCGGCCGGTGGCTGCCGGCCCCAGCAGCCAGGTCTGCTGGCGCAGCTCGCCGACATCGACGCTGCCGCGCCCGGCCAGCGGGTGATCCCCGGACACGACGGGCACGACCCGGTATTTGAGGAACGGATGGGTGCGGATCGCTTCGTCCCGATTGTCGATGTACGGCCCGATCGCCGCGTCGACCACACGATCCCGCAGCAGCTCGTCGAACGTGAGGGCGCGGTGCACGCTCATCTCCACGGTCAGGTCGTTGGCACGGCTGGCGAATAGTTCGATGAGGCCGGGCGCCGCGTGCTCGGCGAACAGCGTCGACGTGGCCAGGCGCAGCAGCCGGCGGCCCTGGCCCGCCTGGCTGACCTCGCGGATCGTGCGATCGGTGAGTCCCAGCAGCTCGGAGGCCCGGCTGGCCAGGCGCAGGCCGCCCGGCGTGAAGGCGAGCCCGGAGCCGGTCCTGGTGAAGAGCTGGTCGCCGAGCTCGCCCCGCAGCGCCCGGATGTGCAGGGAGATCGCCGATTCGCTGACGCCGAGTTCGGCCGCCGCATGTTTGACCGAGCCGAGTCGCACCACAGCGGCGAACGCACGCAATTGTGTCGAAGTCACCGCACCGCCTCAAGGCACACCGAAGAAAACCAGGACGCGACGGACCTTCTCTTACTGTCTCACGTTCGTGTCGGCGCCGCTGGGCAGGATCGATGGACCGGCGGAGGGCGGCGTCATACTCGGTGTGTTAAGCAATGCCGCGGCGGGCGCAGCAAGTCGATGATGCGCGGCCATGGTGCACATCGATCCGCGGTGTGCGGGAATCGCCACGGGCGTCGCTGGCCACCTAGGCCACACTCCTGAGGCGGGGCAGAATCTCCTTGCCATAGAGGCCGATGAACCTGGCTTGGTCGCGGCCGGGCGCGTGGAACACGAGGTGGTTGAAGCCAAGGTCGATGTAGCGCCGGATCCTCTCGACGTGTTCGTCCGGATCGGTCGACACGATGAATCGGGACGCGGCCTTCTCGATCGGTAATTCGTCGGCCAGCCGCTGCATCTCCACGGGATCCTCGACACCGGCCTTCTCGTCCGGGGTGAGCGCGAGCGCTCCCCAGAATCGCGTGGCGTTGAGCGCGGTATTGAAGTCGTGGTCGAAGGAGACTTTCACTTCCAACATCATGTCGATGTCCTTCACCGACCGGCCGGCCGCCGCTGCGCCTTCGGCGACCGCCGGCAACAGTGTCTCGGTGTAGAGCTCATCCTTCTTGCCCGAGGTGGTGATATACCCGTCTCCTTGTCTGCCTGCAAAACGAGTTGCGGCCGGCCCGGAACCGGCCAGATACAGCGGGATCGGGACGTCCGGCAGGTCATAGATCGTGGCGTTGACCGTCCTGTAGTACTCGCCTTCGAACGTCACGCGCTGTTCTGCCCACAGCTGCCGAATGAGCCGGACTGCTTCGCGGAATCGAGCGAAGCGCTCCTTCCCGTCCGGCCATTCGATGCCGAGCGGCGCCTCGTTCATCGACTCGCCGGTGCCCATGCCGAGGACGATCCGGCCCGGGTAGAGGCAGCCGAGCGTGGCGAAAGCCTGCGCGACAATTCCGGGGTGGTACCGCAGCGTCGGCGTCAGCACGCTGGTGCCGATGGTGATGCGGTCGGTGGATGCGCCCAGTGCGCCGAGCCAGGCGATTGCGAACGGAGCGTGGCCGCCATCGTGCCGCCAGGGTTGCAGATGATCGGAGATGAACACCGAATCGAAACCGGCCTTCTCTGCGAGCACTCCGTACTTCAGGAGTTCGGTGGGACCGAACTGTTCCGCAGAGGCCTTGTAACCCAGCTTCAACATCTCATTCTCCATCAATTCGGGCTGGCGCGATGCACACGGGTCCGTCCCGTTCAGCGGTACGTGTCGCCGGGTTGAAACAGTTCCAGGATGAGCCCGCCGATCGCGCGCGTGTCGAAGTAGGCGAACCGACCGCCGTCACTGAACTTTCCTTCAGAAATGACCGGAAATCCTTTATCGGCCATGTCTTGGATGTCTCTGCTCAAGTCGTCGGTGTGCGCGCAAATGTGTAACGCATGCTCACCGCGGCCGTCGAGAGCCTCCTGCTGGATTCCGTCGCCGTGCACGGGCTGCAGCAGTTCCAATTCCAACGGACCCATGCGAGCCAAGAGGCCGCGAACGACGACGTCGGGTGCGGGCTTTCCATAGACCTTTCTGTCGAACGCCTGCTTCGAGGGTCCCTCGACAAACGGGCCGATGCCCGCGCGTTCGTAATGCTCGCGAGCGGCGTCGATGTCCTTGACAACAACCCCGAGCTGATAGGTGCGCGACCAGTCCATGACTTCCCCTTATAGGCGAGTGGGCGAAAGTTTTCAGATGTGCAGTCTGGGCGGAAGACGGCGTGGAGTCCGCCCCTCCCCACCGATTTCCCGTGATATCAGTGCCGCCGCGTGACGTATTGCGTCTGTGATCTGCGGCTGTTCCGGTCCGAAGATTCGGGACGTCAGCCCGGAGAGACTGACCGCCGCGATGACGTCGCCTCGGCCGTTGACGACTGGGAAACCAATGGCGCCAATACCCAGCGTCACATCGTCGTGCGACTCGGCGAAGCCGGCCTGTCGAATGGCATCAAGCTGTTGCCTGAGCACCGTGGGGCTGGTCGTCGTCATGGCAGTCAGCCGCTCGAGGCCCCGATTCAGAATGCGGTCGATGTCGTCGTCCGACGCGAACGCCAGCAGGACTCGCGACGCCGCGCCGGTGTGGAGCGGTAGCGACGTGCCCGCCGGATACGGGACGTATTGGATGCCGCCGTAGACCGCCTGCTCGATGTAGAGAGCGCGGTCGCGGTCGCGAATGCACATGAAACCGGTCAGCTTCAAGGCTTGCGCCGCGGACCGAAGATGCGCGATCGCCGGCCCATTGAATGGCAGATCGTGTTCCGTCACCTTGCACCCGAGCTCGAACAGCCGCAGTCCGAGGCGATATTTCTGCTCTCCGGTACGCACCACCAGTCGGTGCGCTTCGAGCGTTCCCAGAATTCGGTATGCCGTGGAGCGGTTGACTCGGGCACTTGCGGCCAACTCCGCGACGGGAAGCGCCTTCGGTGAAGCGGACAGCGCACTGAGAAGTTCAACTGCCTTATCGATCACCTGGACTCGGGAACGGCCGGATTCCATGTCCTGTTGTCCATCGGGCGAAAGCATGGCGATCCCTCCCAATTAGCGATCACCGAAATTGCGGAATAATCGATTCGCAGATGATTTCCAGCTGGCGCCGTTCGTCGCCGACTGGGTTGAGCACGATGGTATCGGCACCGATTTCGACGATTTCGGACAGGACCTCGGCAACGCGCTCCGCCGATCCCCAGACCCCCAGTCTGCGTGCCATGTCGTGGCCATCTGCGGCGCCCCAGTGGGTCGTGAACCAATGTCCAAGCCGGTCCAGGGCGAGGTCGGAGTCGTCATCTATCCACAAGTAGACCTTTTTCCCAACGCGCAGGTCCGGCCTGCCGTGCTTCTGACAAGCTTCCCGCAGCGACTCCAGCGAATTCCGCCAGTCGGCGATGCTCGAACCGCCAGCCCCCATCCATCCGTCGGCCAGCCGCGCAACCCGGTCCAAAGCAGTGCCGGCTTTCGCGCCGATCCAGATGGGCGGGCCGTCCGGCTGCACCGGTTTAGGGGTGATGGCCACGTCCTCGTACACCCCGAACGGTGAAGCATGATTGGTGACCGGATCGCGCCACAGCGATCGGATCACGGTGATGGCGTCCTCGAAGCGGTGTGCGCGCGTGGCCCAGTCCACGTTCCCCGCGGCATACGCCGAGGGCATCTCTCCCAATACGAACCCGGCCTCCAGGCGGCCCAAGCTGAACTGGTCGATGGAGGCGAGCGCCTTCGCCAGCCCCAGCGCTGGCCGCAACGGCGCGACGAAGCCTGCTGCGGCCAGGCGCACCCGGTGCGTGATCGCGGCGACGAAGGCTAGCGTGCTCAGGGGTTCGAAGCTCGGATCCCGCCCGATCAACTGCTCCTGCACCCACAGGCTGTCGACGCCGCCGTCTTCGGCCGCGCGGATGAATTCCTTGAGGTCACCGAGCGACTTCGCCGGCACGTCCCACGATTGGGGTACCGCCATACCGAAGTGCACGGCTACGACTCCACAGTGCGGAGATCGTTCCGCGGGATCGACGACAAGATCTCGATGCCGTCCTCGGTGACGTGGACGA
>JBIQMQ010000100.1:0-9215 GCA_044463185.1 Nakamurella lactea
CCCGCGCGGGTCCGCATCCGCAACCGGAAGCCGTGCACCTTGGCGCGCCTGCGGTTGTTCGGCTGGAAGGTGCGCTTACTCACGGTTCATGTCTCCAGTCGTTCCAAGTACATCGTCGACGATCGGGAAATCGCCCAGGGTCTGCAAAAACCGGCATCGCAACATCAACACCCGATAGAGCGAAGATTTGCCGCCGCCAGCGAGCACCGCGGCCGCTTGACGAACCTCTGAGAACCACCAAAAGGGCAGCGCACAGCGGCCGCGACGGGCGGGTGCGCTCTCTAGAGTACGGACCGGCGCGGATTGACGCAAACCTCGAGCACGCACCGCAGTGACGACACGCCGCGCGCGGTGCTTGATTTTTGCGAAGCACTTGTGACAGGCGCGAGAATGTTGCTAGCGTCTCGCAGAGCGATCAGCGAACCGCCACTAGTTCACAGGGATTGTCAGAGTCCATTCCGGCATAGTGTCATCCCGGGAGTTGTCCAGAATGTGGACAACTCCTGTGGATGATTCGACCGACCGGCACGATCTCGTACCCTTAGTCACGTCGCCCAGCGGCGCATCGCTGCGATGGCCGATTTCGACCATACGGACTTTGGGGGAGGTTTACGGTTGTCCGAGGACGCCATTGACCTGTCCGGATCCGTGTGGGACGACGTCGTCACCTCGTTGAAGCCGCGCCTCACCCGAGCCCAACAGACCTGGCTGTCCATCGCCAAGCCCATCGGTATGGTGTCCAATACCATCCTGTTGGCCGCCCCTTCCGACCTGGTGCGCGACGCTATCGAACGGCAGTTGCGCGACGAGGTGACCGCCGCGCTTGCGCAGCGTCTGGACCTTCCGGTGACGCTGGCCGTCACCACGGATGCCGCCGCCACCGAGGCGGACCATTCCGCGGAGGCCCGCCACGACGCGGGCCCCGATGCTGCGTCGCGGGACGAGTCGCCCCCGCCCGTGCTGACGGTGATCGACGGGAATGACGCAGCCCTCGTGGACGATGACGTCCTGGACGATGAGCCGGACGCACCGATGCTGTGGAATCCGAACCGGTCGTCCACCGCCGCGCCGGCGGATCACAGCCAAAGCCGGTTGAACGACAAGTACACGTTCGACACGTTCGTGATGGGCGCCTCGAACCGCTTCGCCCACGCCGCCGCGATCGCCGTCGCCGAAGCCCCCGCGCAGAGCTACAACCCACTGTTCATCTGGGGCGATTCCGGCCTGGGCAAGACGCACCTGCTGCACGGCATCGGGCACTACGTCCAGAAGCTGTACCCGTCGGCCCAGGTCCGGTACGTCTCGAGCGAGGAGTTCACCAACGAGTTCATCAACTCGCTGCGCGACGACCGCAAGGAGGCGTTCCGCCGCCGGTATCGCGATGTGGATGTGTTGCTGCTGGACGACGTCCAGTTCTTGGAGGGCAAGGAAGGCACCCAGGAGGAGTTCTTCCACACCTTCAACACGCTGTACAACAACGATCGTCAGATCGTGATCTCCTCGGACCGGCCGCCCAAGCGGCTGGAAACGCTGGAGGACCGCGTACGCACCCGATTCGCCTGGGGCCTGATCACCGACATCCAGCCGCCCGATCTGGAGACCCGCATCGCGATTCTGCGCAAGAAGGCGGCGTTGGACCGGATGTCGGTCCCGGACGACGTGCTCGAGTTCATCGCGGGCCGGATCGAGCGCAACATCCGGGAACTGGAAGGCGCCCTGATTCGGGTGACGGCGTTCGCCTCGCTCAACCAGCAGCCGGTGGACATGGCGCTCACCCAGGTGGTGTTGCGCGACCTCATCCACGACGCCGCCATGGGCGATATCGACGCGGCCACCATCATGGCGGTCACCGCCGAGTACTACCAACTCACCATCGACGACCTGTGCGGCCCCAGTAAGACGAAGGCCATCGCGTTCGCGCGGCAGATCGCCATGTATCTGTGTCGCGAACTGACCGAGTTGACGCTGCCCACGATCGGCAAGACCTTCGGCGGCCGCGACCACACCACCGTGATGCACGCCGCGAAGAAGATCCGCGCCGAGATCGCCGAGCGGCGGCAGACCTACGAGCACGTGCAGGAGCTGACGGCTCGCATCCGCGACCGCAACCGCTCCTGAGCTCGGGCCGGAACGCCCAGCCCAGGCCGGAACGCTCAACAACCCGACGGTGACACCGCCCCGGGATCGCTTGTGACTGGCATCACCGGTCCTATACACATTTTGTGGACAACTTTGTGGATAGCTGGGGATAACCGTGTTGATAGATCGGCGCCGGCCCAGCGGTCCACATGCGCGCCGAGTCACGGGCTGCGTCATGCACGTCGATGCCCACACGCCAACACGCGGACCCAACTGCACCAACGACGGCGATCCACATCGTCCACACCCCCTACTACCTCTTCGGTAGATCTCTCTACTAGGAATCACAAAGAACCAGCGCATGGGGATAACCCGCAACGCCGAGGCGCATCTGCGGCACCGGCCGGATTGGCGAAGATGACGCCGTGTCGAATTCGCCGTAGCGTGAGACGCCGCAGCACCTTTTCCCGCAGCCCACACGTCGGCCGGGGCGGAGTCGACGTGACCATGTCGGATGTGCTGTGCTTGACGAACGTGACGATTGATCCCGGCTCGGCACCTGCCCGAGACGCTGCTCGGAAGGAGCGTCCATGAAGTTCCGCGTCGCCCGCGAAGACCTCGCCGACGCCGTGGCGTGGGTGGCCCGGTCGTTGCCGTCCCGCCCCCCGGTCCCGGTACTCGGCGGCATCCTGCTCACCGTCGAGGGCGACACGCTGGCCGTGGTCGGCTTCGACTACGAGGTCTCCACGCGGGCCGAGGTGGCCGTGGACGCGCAGACCGGCGGAACCGCCCTGGTCTCCGGCAAGCTGCTCGCCCAGATCACCTCCGCCCTGCCGGCCAAGCCGGTCGATGTCGAGGTTGACGGCGCCAAGGTGGCCATCAAGTGCGGCTCGGCGCGGTTCTCGCTGCCGACCATGCCGGTCGACGACTACCCGGCCCTGCCGGAGATGCCGGAATCGTCCGGCACGGTCCCCGCCGGCGAGTTCGCCGACGCCGTCTCGCAGGCCGCCGTGGCAGCCGGCAAGGACGACACCCTGCCGATGCTCACGGGGATCCGGCTGGAGATCGACGGCGAGCGCATCACGCTGGCCGCCACCGACCGGTTCCGGCTGGCTGTACGCGAACTCGCCTGGTCGCCCGCGGTGCCGGACATCTCGACGGCGGTGCTGGTGCCGGCGAAGACGCTCGCCGACACCGCCCGGTCCATGGCCGGCGACGGCGAGGTCACCCTCGCGCTGGGCGAGGGACTGATCGGGCTCGCCGCCGGCGGCCGCCGCACCACCGTGCGCCTGCTCGACGTCGAATTCGTGAAGTACCGCTCGCTGCTGCCCACCGAACACACCACCACTGTGGACGTGTCCGTCGCGGAGCTCTCCGAGGCGATCAAGCGCGTGGCGCTGGTGACGGACCGCGGCCACCACCTGCGGATGCAGGTGACCGACGGCTCGCTGGGGCTGGCGGCGGGCGGCGACGACGAGGGCAGCGCCGAGGAGGAGCTCGCGGTCGTCGCCGACGGCGCGGAGCTGCTGATCGCGTTCAACCCCGGCTACCTGCTGGACGGGCTGGGCGTGATGCGCTCCGACACGGTGCGGCTCGCCTTCACCAGCGCGGCCCGGGCCGCCCTACTGCTTCCGGTTCCGGCGGAGTCGGACGGCGCGGCACCTGCGGATTCGGCCTATCGCTACCTGGTGATGCCGGCCCGGCTCCCGGGCTGATGCCTCCTGGTGCCTCCTGGTCCCGACTGGTCCCGGCGCGTCTCGCGCCGTGTCCGTCACCGGGCAGCGTCCGTAGAACCGGCGCTCGCCGAACCTCGTTCCCGTGCAGTCGCACCCTTGCATCGCCGTGGCCGCCGAGCCGAGCGACGGGACTAGCGTGAACGGCGGATATCCAACCGAGCACGAGGAGTGACGGGCGATGCAGATCGGGTTGATCGGCCTGGGCAAGATGGGCGCCAACATGGCGGAGCGGCTGCGGCAGGCCGGTCACGAGGTGGTGGGCTACGACCGCAATCCGGACTCGTCCCGCACCGTCTCGTCGCTGAACGAGCTGGTCGACGCCCTCGCCGCGCCGCGAGTCGTGTGGGTGATGGTGCCGTCCGGCGAGCCGACCCGTGCCACCGTCGCCGACCTCATCACGGTGCTCAGCGCCGGAGACCTGATCGTGGACGGCGGCAACTCGCGCTACATCGACGACCAAGAGCATGCGGCGTTGGCCGCGCAGCACGCCATCGGCTACATCGACGCCGGCGTCTCCGGCGGCGTCTGGGGGCTCGAGGAGGGATACGCGCTGATGGTGGGCGGCGACACCGCCGACGTGGCCCGCGTGCAGCCCGTCTTCGACGCGCTGAAACCCGCTGGTGACGGAGGGTTCGTGCACGCCGGCCCGGTGGGCGCCGGCCATTTCACCAAGATGGTGCACAACGGCATCGAGTACGGGATCATGCAGGCCTACGGCGAGGGCTACGAGCTGATGCGGGCCTCGGAACTGGTGACGGACGCCGACGCGGTGATCGACTCCTGGCGCGAGGGCACCGTGATCCGCTCCTGGCTGCTCGACCTGCTGGTGCGCGCCCTCAAATCCGACCCCGGGCTGGAGACGATCCGCGACTACGCCCAGGATTCCGGCGAGGGCCGCTGGACGATCGAGGCCGCCATCCAGAACGCCGTGCCGCTGCCGGTGATCACCGCCGCCCTGTTCGCGCGGTTCGCCTCCCGGCAGGAATCGTCCATGGCGATGAAGGTGGTCGCCGCGCTCCGGCATCAATTCGGCGGCCACGCGGTGGGGCACGAGGGGTCGACCTCCGAAGTCCCGGTGAGCTGACGCCCAGCGCGCTCGCACTCGAGGACGCCCGGCGTCGTCGCACTCGAATAGGGTGACGATGTCCGCCGTGGTGAGTCGCCGGCGGCCGCCGGGACGACGGGAGGAGCGTGCGGTGCATATCCGGCACCTGACCCTCGTCGACTTCCGCTCCTGGCCCGGGGTGGACCTGCCGCTCGAGCCCGGCCCGTCGGTGCTCGTCGGCCACAACGGGGTCGGCAAGACGAACATCCTCGAGGCCATCGGGTACCTGGCGACCCTGGGCTCGCACCGGGTCGCGTCGGACGCCCCGCTGATCCGGCGCGGCGCGGAGCGCGCGCGGCTCGCCGGCGCCGTGGTCTCGGACGGCCGGGCGCTGACCGTCGAGATCGATATCACCGCCGGGAAATCCAACAAGGCGCGCATCAATAAGGCGCCGCAGCGTCGCGCCCGCGACATCCTCGGGATCGTCCGCACCGTGCTCTTCGCGCCCGAAGACCTGGCCCTGGTACGCGGCGACCCCAGCGACCGCCGGCGCTTCCTCGACGAGATGCTGGTGATGCGCGCGCCCCGGTTCGCCGGGGTCAAGTCCGACTACGACCGCATCTTGAGGCAGCGCTCCACCTTGCTCAAGTCGGCGGGGGCGGCCCGGCGGGCCGGTGCGCAGCTCGCCACGCTGGACGTCTGGGACGAACATCTCGCCGTCACCGGCGCCGAACTGCTGGCGGCCCGGCTCGCCCTTGTCGACGCGCTCCGCCCACATCTTGGCGCCCGCTACGCCGCGATCGCCCCGGAATCCTCCGGGGCCGACATCTCCTACCGCGCAAGCATTCTCGACAAGCCTGACCTCGACAGTGACGCCGCCGGCTGGCTGGAGAGTCGCGATCCCGGTGAACTGGCCGACGTGATGCGCGCCGAACTGGCTCGCCTGCGCCCTCAGGAACTGGAGCGCGGGGTGTGCCTGGTCGGCCCGCACCGCGACGACCTCGACATCCTGCTGCACGACGGCCCGGCGAAAGGCTTTGCCTCGCACGGGGAATCGTGGTCGCTAGCGCTGGCACTGCGCCTGGCCTCGTTCGAACTGCTCCGCGAGGACGGCATCGAACCGATCCTGCTGCTCGACGACGTCTTCGCCGAGCTCGACACCGCCCGCCGGGACACGCTCACCGAGATCGCGGCGGCGGCGGAGCAGGCGATCATCACCGCGGCCGTCGCCGCGGACGTCCCAGCGAGGTTCACGGGTATGACGCTGCCCGTGGCCGAGGGCGCGATCGGACGGCCACTGCCATGACGGACGAGACTCCGGACGTCCCCGCCCGGCAAGGCGCCCCTGCCGGCACTCCGACACCGGCCGACGCCCCGACACCGGCCGACGCCCCGACGCCTACCGACGCCCCGACGCCTACCGACGCATCCGCCGCCGACGCGCCGACCGGTACCCACTCCCAGCGCGGCGCCGACATGGCCCGCGCCGCGCTGGACGCGGCTCGGCAACGCAACGCCGCGGCACGCTCCTCCCGCCGCGGCCGCTCGCGCCGGGTCGCGGACACCGCAGCGGACGGCGCTGCAGCCCGGCGGCTCCGTCGGCGCCGGTGGTCCGGTCCCGGCGCCGACGCCGCCCGCGACCCGCAGCTGTTCGGCGACATCGCGCGCCGCTGGATCAGCTCCGCCGACGCGGGCGGCGAGATCGCCAAGGCGCGGCTCTTCGCGGGCTGGGCCGAGATCGTCGGTGCGGACATCGCCGCCCACGCCCAGCCGGTGGACCTCGTCGACCAGGAGCTGACGGTCCGCGCGGAGTCCACGGCCTGGGCCACCCAGCTCCGCCTCCTCGCCCCGGGCATGGTGAAGAGGATCAACCAGGCGCTCGGACACGGCACCGTGACCCGCGTTCGCACCACCGGACCGACGGCGCCGAGCTGGCGCTTCGGCAACCGGCACGTCTCCGGCCGCGGCCCCCGCGACACCTACGGTTAACGGACGCGCCGGCATCAGGGCGGCGTCATCCCCGCTGCCGGGCATCGGCGAGCCGAGGCGCCGCCGGGGCGGCCGATCCATGATGTTGCCTCATGTGTGGCGAGTTCGGCACGCCACGGCGCAATGAGGCGGGATAAAACACCATCTGTGTCGCCGCGGAGCGCTAGACTGTGAAGGGTGCCCTTCGTAACGGGCCCTACGAGGCCCGTAGACGGATCGGACCGATCCGGATCGAGCGGTCGTGGCGGCCCGGGGACGGCATCACGTGGCACGGCATCGGCAGCAGCGCGGTGCCGAGCTGTGCACCAGGGGCACCCACTGGCGAGGAACGAGTAGGGGAGACGTGGCGGAGCAGAAGAAGACCGGGCAGAAGAACAACGAGTACGGTGCGGCATCCATCAAGGTGCTCGAGGGCCTGGAGGCCGTCCGCAAGCGCCCGGGCATGTATATCGGCTCCACCGGCGAACGCGGCCTGCACCACCTGGTGTGGGAGGTCGTGGACAACGCGGTCGACGAGTTCATGGCCGGCTACGGGGATTCCATCGAGGTCACGCTGCGCGAGGACGGCGGCGTCACCGTCACCGACCACGGCCGCGGGTTCCCGGTGGCCATGCACCCGACGCAGCACAAGCCCGCCGTCGAGGTGGCGCTGACCGTGCTGCACGCCGGCGGCAAGTTCAACTCCGAGTCGTACGCCGTCTCCGGCGGCCTGCACGGCGTCGGCGTGTCGGTGGTCAACGCCCTGTCCACGCGGCTCACCGTCGAGGTCAAGCGCCACGACACGCTGTACCGCCAGGAGTACGTCGCCGCGAAGCCCGGGCCGCTGGTCGAGGTCGGCCCGGCCAAGGGCACCGGCACCACGCTCACATTCTGGGCGGACCCGGAGGTCTTCGAGACCACCGAGTACAAGTTCGAGACGATCGCCCGCCGGCTGCAGGAGATGGCGTTCCTCAACAAGGGGCTCACCATCAAGCTGCGCGACGAGCGGCCCAAGACGATCGTCGCTGCCGAGGCCGACGAGTCCAACGAAGGTGTGAAACCCGCTGGGGCAGCGGCGATCTCGGAGGTCTTCGACGGGGATGACGCCGCCCCGGTCGACGGCGGCCTGCTCGACGGTGCGATCGTCGCTGCCGTTCACAACGGCGCACTGAAGAACGGGGCGGTGCAGGACGGCGCGGCAGCGCCCGCTGCGGCGTCATCCTCGGCCGGCGCGCCCAAGAAGAACGTGCCGGTGGAGAAGGTCTTCTACTACAAGGACGGCCTCGTCGACTACGTCAAGCACCTGAACGCCACCCGGGAGAAGGTGCACAACTCGATCATCGGCTTCGATGTGAAGGGCGAGGACATGGAGGTGGAGGTGGCCATGCAGTGGAACACCACCTACTCCGAGTCCGTGCACACCTTCGCCAACACGATCAACACGATCGAGGGCGGCACCCACGAGGAGGGCTTCCGGGCGTCGCTCACCACGGTCGTCAACAAGTACGCCCGGGACAAGAACCTGCTCAAGGCCAAGGACCCGGCGCTGTCCGGCGACGACGTGCGCGAGGGTCTGGCCGCGATCATCTCGATCCGGCTGAAGGAGCCGCAGTTCGAGGGTCAGACCAAGGCGAAACTCGGCAACACCGAGGCCAAGTCGTTCGTACAGAAGGCGTGCAACGAATGGATCGCCGACTGGTTCGAGCGCAACCCCACCGATGCGAAAAGGATTGTCAACAAGGCGGTCTCGTCGGCGCAGGCACGCGCCGCCGCCCGGAAGGCCCGGGACCTGGTGCGGCGCAAGGGCGCCCTGGACATCGGTGGCCTGCCCGGCAAGCTCGCAGACTGCCGCTCGAAGGATCCGGAGAAGTCGGAGCTGTTCCTGGTGGAGGGCGACTCGGCCGGCGGCAGCGCCAAATCCGGCCGCGACTCGATGTTCCAGGCGATCCTGCCGCTGCGCGGCAAGGTCATCAACGTCGAGAAGGCCCGCATCGACCGGGTGCTGAAGAACGCCGAGGTGCAGTCACTGATCACCGCGATGGGCACCGGCATCCACGACGAGTTCGACATCAGCAAGGCCCGCTACCACAAGATCGTGCTGATGGCCGACGCCGACGTGGACGGCCAGCACATCCGCACCCTGCTGCTCACGCTGATCTTCCGGTACATGCGGCCGCTGGTCGAGGCCGGCTACGTCTACCTGGCGCAGCCGCCGCTGTACAAGCTCAAGTGGACCAAGGGCCCGCACGAGTTCGCCTACTCGGATCGCGAACGCGACGGTCTGGTCGCCCGCGGCGAGGCCGCCGGACGCAAACTGCCCAAGGATGACGGAATCCAGCGGTACAAGGGCCTCGGCGAGATGGACGCCAAGGAGCTGTGGGAGACCA
>JBIQMQ010000101.1:0-1364 GCA_044463185.1 Nakamurella lactea
CCGCGGAGCATTGGTCGACGCGGAGCTCCACCTGAATACGGACGCGCGTCCCCGGTGTGAGCATCGCAGGAAGGACTGCGTCCTGGAACGCGGTGTCGGCGTCGGCGGACGTGTTGTCCAGCCGGACCTCGAGTCCGGTCTGGGTCATTCCCGGGACTTGCAGGCTCAGGTCTTGCAGGTTCTGAGCGTCCTCGTTGGGGTTGCGGAGCGTGAATTCGACCGTCGCGGTCGCGCCGTCCGCGGCCACGGCGGCGACCACATTCGCCGCAGCGCCCAGCGCCGCCCGTCGGACAGGTACACGGAGGTGACGATGCGTCGGACATAGGCGAGTGGGAATTGCATGACGCCGATCCGGTGCCAGGACGCGGAGGCCTTGACGAGGGTGTCGGCCAGCACGTCGTGCGCCCGCTGGCGATCCCCGGTGAGCACGGCCGCGTACCGGGACAGCCCAGTGAGTTCCGCCGCCAGGAACTCGTCAAACGTCACGGCACATCACCGGCTTTCTTCCGCGCTTACCTCAAACAACGCGGCTGCGGCCAGATTCGCACCATGGGCACACCAGCCAACCCTCCGCGGCGGGTGCCTGAGGCGAAGCACCCTCCGCGGCGGGTGCCTGAGGTGGCGGTATAGCGCCACGTGGGGCGCCCAAGGCGAAGCACCGTCCGCGGCGGGTGCCTGAGGTGGCGGGCGAAAGACCGCTACCCGGCGAAGTTCATCGTGTTGAACGAATTCCCGGTCCCGTAGCGGGTCACGATGCCGACGTAGCGGTAGTCCGGGTTCAGGATGTTGGCGCGGTGGCCCGGCGAGGCGAGGTAGGCCTTCAGCATGGCGTAGGCGGAGAACTGGCCGGTCGTGAACGTCGCGATGTTCTCGCCGTAGGTCCGAACGCCCGGCATGTCGGCGAGCACGGTCGCCCGCAGGTCCGGGTTATGACGGAATTCGGCCGCGGAGCCGCCCGAGGCGAGATGGGTCGCCCAGCCGTCGGCGGCACGCACCAGGCTCGGCGTCTCGACCAGCGGCGCGAGGTGGTGCGCAGCGCGCGCCTTGTTGACGTACGCGAGCAGATCCCGGTCGAAGCACACCAGCGGCACGGCTTGGCTCTGGCGAATGGCGAGGACTACCGGAGCAACGGCCGGGGCGGTGGCTGGCGCAACGACAGCGACCGCCGGCGTCGCAGACACCGGCACGGCCGCGGGCGACGGCGACCCCGCGGCGGCCGGTGCCAGCGCGAGCATCACGGCGGAGGCGGTCGCCGCCACCAGCGCGGCTCGCATGCCACGACGACCAGCCGCAGCGCGTCCCACCGAAGCAGCGCGTCCCACCGAAGCAGCGCGTCCCACCGATGTAGCCGGTCCGACGGGAGC
>JBIQMQ010000101.1:1464-5670 GCA_044463185.1 Nakamurella lactea
AGCAGCGCGTCGAACCGCAGACGAAACGGGGGTACCTGCCATGAGTCACACCTCGGTGATGCCGAGCGGCCTCAGCCGCGCCTCAAGTCTCTGGCCCCCCAGATGACAGACGGTGACGCTCCTGTCACGTTTAGCTATCGACTGAGGTCGCGGCGACTTGAGCGGTCCGGCTCCGGAAACGCGCGGCGTCACCGCGGGGCGCGGCGGTCTTCCTTCACGGCGTACATGGCCTGGTCGGCGGCGCGGATCAGGTCGTCGGCGGTGCCGCTGCCGTTCGTGGTGGCGATCCCGATGCTCACGTCGATCGATACGGAAACGCCGGGCGCGATGCGGATCGGCTCGCGCAGCAGCGCCCGGATGCGGTCGGCAATCGTGGCGAGGTCGCCGTCGCCGTCCCCGACCCGCGCGAGCACGGCGAACTCGTCGCCGCCCAGTCGCGCGACGGTGGCGTCCTGGCGCACCACCCCGGCGAGCCGGCGGCCCACCGCGGTGAGCACGATGTCCCCGGCGTCGTGCCCGTGGGTGTCGTTCACCTCTTTGAAGCCGTCCAGGTCCAGGTAGAGCAGCCCGATCCGGTGGCCCCCGGCGCGCGCCGCCGCCATCTCCTCGCCCAGGCGGCGGAACAGCAGCGTCCGGTTGGCGAGTCCGGTTAGCGGGTCGTACAGCGCCATCCGCTCCAGCGACCGTTTGGCGTTCTCGCGTTCGGTGAGGTCGTGTACGTGCACCAGCAGGAACCGCGACTCGCCGACCGAATCGACGATGGACAGGTTGAGTTCCACCCACCGCCGTTCGCCGTCGGAGGTGACCAGCGTCGACTCCTCGCGCAGTGTGGAGATCTCGCGGGCGACGAAGCGGTCGAGGTGTTGTTTCAGGATCTTCATCTGTTCCGGATCGCCGCGCGCGCCCAGGATGCTGCAGTGCTGTCCAATGAGTTCCTCGGGCCGGTAGCGCAGCAATTCGCACAGGGCGGTGTTCACGTCGCGGATTTCCCCGAGCTGGCCCGGGTCGAGCCGGATCGAGTACATGCCGATCAGCGCGTCGCGGATGGCCACGAGCAGGGTGCGCTCGCTGTTCCGCGCGGATCGGGCGAGCTGGATGCGGTGCCGCGTCACGAGCACGAGTCCCAGGGTCGAGGCGGTGACCACCAGGATGAACACCTCGGTCAGGAACTGGCGTTCGGTCAGGTCCACCGCCTTGGCCCACGGGCCCCGATCGCGCGCGCTCGCGTAGGCGGCGAACGCGCAGGTCAGCGCGGACACCGCGGTCGCCCGCACGGCGTCGAAGCGCACCGCCGACCACATCACCGGCACCAGCATCACGAACGCGCGGCCGTTCGCGTCGTGCTGCAGCAGCGCCCACGCCGCGAGGCCGCACACCGCGAGCACCACGGTCCCGAACTCGAGCCCGGACTTCCAGCCCCAGCCGCGGAACAGCCGGGACGGCAGCAGCAGAGGGGCGATGGTGAGATAGCCCAGCAGATGCGTCACGACATACCCGGCCAGCACCCCGAACGTGGGATGCGCGCTGGCCAGGACCACCATGCTGAGCAGCATCAACAGCGCCCCGGCGGCCACGGCGACCACCGCCGCGATGGTGAAGCGCAGGGCGTCCCGCACCACCTGCATATGCCGGTCGGAATAGTCCCGCCGGTTCGTCAGGATGAACGCGGCGATCACGAGTTCGGACGCGTTGACGATGCCCTGGGTCAGCGTGAGCGTCCAACCGACGGTTCCCACCCGCGCCAGCAGGGTTCCGATGCTGAAGCCGAGCGCGATGCCGATCCACCAGGACCGGCGACTGCGCACCATCACGGCGACCACCGCGGGCACGCTGGGCAGCCACAGCGGGCCGATCATTCCAGCCGGGACGAAAAGCGCGAATGCCGCAATGATGAGCAGATAACTTCCGAGTCCAACGGCCACCGCCACAGCAAGGGGCGTGGCCAGCGCGGACAATCGTGCTGTCCTCGGAGCGGAGGTCATGCGATGAGTATCGGCGATGGGGCCGCCAACCATAGAAGCTTCGATGCGAGATCGTTAATTCACGCGCCGTCGGCGCGCCCCGGATCGCCGGATGCCTGCGCCCATGCGCGCACCTCGGCGTCGCTCATCCCGCGGAAGTGCCGGTAGCTGAACGCGACCAGGGCGAACGCCACGCAGCCCGACACCACGAGCGCGATACCGGTCGCCCAGCCGCCCGGCAGCCACCAGAACTCGCCCACCGGCCACCAGGTCGGCACCCGCGGCTTCCACAGCCACAGGATGCCGGCGCCGAACAGGGCGGCGATGCCGAGACCGGACACCACCATGCGCCACCGGTCGCGCACGCCTTGGGCGGCGGTCCGGATCGCGGCGATCTTCACCGGCTCGAGCCGCCGCCGCGCCCACGCGTAGTGCTGGGAGAGGATCGCGAGCCCCGCGAACAGCGCCAGCAGCCCCGGCCCGGGCAGCACCAGCGCCGCCAGCCCACCTATCACCAGCACCCACCCGAGGGCGATCCGCCAGAGCGCCGACAGCCGCGGGATCACGGCCGCCTCCCGCAGCTACGTCGGGCACAGCGCCGGGTATGACGCAGCCCTCGCCGCGGGGCGGCGCACTCCGACGCGGACGGCATGGTTCCAGGGTGCCTGGGGCCGCGACACCCCGGCAAGGAGAGCGCCGCAGGGTCACGCCGGCGCCCCGGGGAGGCGAGCGTCTCACCGCGGGCCACTGATGCCCCGGCGGCCCGCCCCCTATCCTCGATACCGGGGCCGGGCGGGGTGAGGGAGCACATGTGATGGCAGACCTGGACGCGGCAGCGGAGCGGCTGGCGGCGGAGGCCGACGCCGCCGGTGACCGTGCCCTCGAGCTTGCTGCAGCAGGCGAGTATGACGCAGCCCTTGCGCAGGCCCGTTCGGCCGTGCAGGGCTACCAGGAGTTGGCGGCGACCGATCCGGAGGTGTTCCGGCCGGATCTCGCGGCCGCCCTGGACGGATTGGCGTCCCGGCTCGGCGAAGTCGGCCGGAACGTGGAGGCCTTAGAGGCCGCACGCGAGGCGGTCTCGTTGTTCCGGGATCTCGCCGGGCCGAGCGGCGGCGAGGACGCCGCCCTGTTCGTGCCGTATCTGGCCGCCGCGCTCAGCAACCTCTCCGTTCGTTTCCACGAGAGCGGGGACGATCGCGCCGCCGTGGAGACGGCCCGCGAGGCGGTCGGCCTGTACCGGGAGCTCACCGCCGCGCCGGGGCAGCAGGTGTCGCAGCCGGTCGCCGGGGGCCTGCTGCCGGACGACGACCTGCGGCGGCCGGCGGCCCCGCCGCCGCTGAGCGAACACAGCGCCGGCCTGGCCATGGCACTCGGCAATCTGGCGAACCGACTCGACGAGGCGCACTTGCCCAGTGAGGCGTTGGCCACCTCCGCGGAGGCGGCGACGGTGTATCAGCAGCTGGCCGCCGACGACCCGGCGCACCTGCCCGGTTTGGCACGCACCATCAACAACCGCGCGGTGCTGCTGCGCGAATCGGGCGAGACGGCCGTGGCGATCTCCACCACCCGGCAGGCCGTGAACCTCTACCGGCAGCTCGCCGCCGCCGAGCCCGCGGTGTACCGGGACTACCTGGCGATGGCGCTCAGCAATCTGGCGAACATGCTCGCCGACGCGGGCCGCGGTCGCGACGCGCTGGGAGTGGCCCAGCAGGCGACGGCGCTGTACCGGGAGCTGGCGGCCGACGCGGACGCAGGCCCGGAGGATGCCGAGGCGGACAACCCGTACCACGCCCCGCTGGCGATGTCGCTGAACAACCTGGCGGTGCACCTGGCCGCGGCCGGCCGGGCGGATGCGGCGTTGACGGCGACCGAGGAGGCGAGCCGGCTCTACCGGGCCCTGTCGCGCCGCAATCCGCAGGCGCACCTGGGCAATCTCGCGGGCACGCTCACCAACCTGGGGAGCGATCTGGCGGCGGCGGGCAGGCTCGACGAGGCGCTCACCGCGACCCGCGAGGCGGTGGACGTGACCCGGCGGCTGGCGTTCGGCAATCGGCCGGTGTACTTGCCGCAGTTGGCGCAGGCCGTGCACCAACTCGCGGTCCGGATGGAGGAGGCCGGACGCGTGTCGAGCGCGCTGGCCAACGCCCGCGAGGCGGTGCGGCTGTACGAGGAGCTGACACTCAAGGACCCCGACCAGTACGAGGACGCGCTGCAGCTCTCCCGCGACTTCGTCACCCACCTCGCC
>JBIQMQ010000101.1:5770-9161 GCA_044463185.1 Nakamurella lactea
GGATTCGGGCGGACCGGAGTGCTTCGCCCGGTACATGGCGACGTCGGCGGCGCGCACCAACTGGTCGGGCGTCGTGTCGGGCGTACCGACTGCGGCCCCGATGCTGCTGCTGATGGTCACCTGGGCGCCGCCCGGTAGCACGATCGGTTCGGCCAGGGCCGCGTGGATGCGGTCGGCGATCACCGTCAGGTCGTCGTCGGCCGCGATGCCGGCCGCGAGCACCGCGAACTCGTCCCCGCCCAGCCGCGCCACCGTGTCTCCGGGGCGGACCGCCGCTTCCAGCCGGCGCGCGACCTCCACGAGGACGGCGTCACCGGCGGCGTGCCCAAACCGGTCGTTGACCGGTTTGAACCCGTTGAGGTCCAGGTACAGCAGGCCCACGCCGCCGCCGTCCCAGCGGCTGCGGCGCAGCAGGTCCTCGAGCCGCGGGAACAGCACCGCCCGGTTGGCCAACCCGGTCAGCGCGTCGTGCAGCGCCATCGACTCGAGCATCTTCTTGTTCTGTTCGCGGCCGGTGAGGTCGTGCACGTAGATCAAGGCGAACGGGGGCGACGTCGCCGGGTCGAGGCGGGTCGCGGAGAGTTCGACCCAGAGCTGGTCGCCCGATCTCATGGCGAAGCGGGTTTCCCGTTGGAAGGCGTCGATGGCGCCGACCGCGAGCTGCTGCATCCGCGTGTTCAGCACGACCGCCTCGCTCGCGTCGTTCGACATCCGGAACACGGTGTCCTGACGGCCGACCAGCTCCTCGGGTTCGTAGCCGAGCATCTGCGCCAGTGCGGTGTTCACGTCCAGGATTTCGCCCATGTGCCCCTGGTCGAGCCGCACCGAGTAGATGCCGACCAACGCTTCCCGGATGGCGATACGCAGGGTCTGCTCGCTGTCGCTGGCCTGCGCCGCGAGCCGCGCCCGGTGCCGGGTGATGAGCACCAGCGCCAGCGTCACGATCGAGACGGTCGCGATGAGCAGTTGCGTCACCAGTTGACGCCGACCGACATCGGCGACGGTCGCGAACGTGCCCAGGCCGTGCGCCGTGCCGTACGCGGCGATGGCGCAGGTAAGCAGCGAGATGGCTGTGGCTCGGACCGGATCGAGCCGGATCGCCGCCCAGATGACGGGCAGCAGCACCGGGAACGCTCGGGCTTCGTCGAACGGCTGCAGGAACACCCACCAGTCGAGCAGCACGGTGGCCACGAGTACCAGCGCGAATTCGGCATGGCGGGCCAGGGAGGCGCGCCACCACGAATGGCCGGGCAATAGCAGCGGCACGAGCGAGAACAGGCCCAGCGTGTGCGCGGTGATGTAGCCGAACGTGATGTCGTGCCAGGGGGACGCCGCCGGGAAGATGAACTGCCGGGCGGCCACCACCACGGCGCCCACCCCCACGGAGGCGACGATGGCCCCGATGAACCGCACCGCCTCCTGCGGGGTTCGCAGCCGCTGGCCGCGCGGATCGACGGCGCCGTGCAGGATCACCGCCGCGACCAGCACCTCGATCACGTTGACGAGACTGTAGGTGAGCGTGGCGGTGAGCCCGTTCTTGGGCAGGCTGGCCAGCCCGCTCACCACACCGAAGATCACGAGCAGCACCCACCACCAGCGGCGGGGGCAGCGCACCACGATCACCAGCACCATGCCGGCCACCGGCCACCAGACGGCGCTGGGTGTGCCGGGTGCGGTGAAGGTGTACAGGCTCAGCCAGGCGAAGACATACGTGACGACGGCGACCGCGCCCGCCGCGACGATGAGGCCGACCCAGGGCGCGGTGTGGACGGGCATTCCACGACGACGCGTCACGGAACTCCCTTCGCCAATGGGCCGACTGGATCAGCGTCGCGCGATCAGGCCAGGGACGCCTGGGACAATGTAACGCGCTGTGATGGAGTTCGCAGCAGACGCCGCGCAGGGAGGCGGCGGGATCGCGGGTGCGGGACGACCCGGGGCCGCCCGACGTGGTCGCGCGGCCCCGCAAGGGCGGTGCGGCGAGCTACGCGCCGTGTCGCCCCGTCATGGCCTGGCCGGCCCCGAACGGGATGTTCGCGCCGGGGATCGCGTCCAGCAGGCGCTTCGTGTATTCCTCGGTGGGATGGTCGAAGATTTCGGTGACCCGACCCTGTTCGACGACGCGACCCTTCTCCATGACGCACACGTGGTCGGCGATCATGCGCACCACGGCGAGGTCGTGCGTGATGAACAGATACGTCAGGTTCAGCTCGGACTGCAGCTCGGCCAGCAGCGTGAGGATCTGGTCCTGCACCAGCACGTCCAGCGCCGAGACTGCCTCGTCCAGCACGATCACGTCGGGTTTGAGGGCCAGCGCCCGGGCGATCGCGACGCGCTGCCGCTGACCGCCTGATAGTTCGTTCGGGTACCGGCTGATCAGCGCCTGGGGCAGGGAGACCTGCTCCAGCAGTTCGCGCACCCGCTCCTGACGTGCGGCGCGGTCGCCGACCTTGTGCACCACCAGAGGCTCGGCGATCGCATTGCCGATGTTGCGCAGCGGATCCAAGGAGCCGTAGGGGTCCTGGAAGACCGGCTGCATCCGCCGCCGCAGCGCCAGCAGTTCGGCGCCCGCGATCGTCGCCAGGTCATGGCCTTCGATCTCGATCCGGCCGGACGTCGGGTCCTCGATCTTGAGCAGCATCTTGGCGACGGTCGACTTGCCCGAGCCGGATTCGCCCACCAGCGCCATCGTGGTGCCGCGCGGGATGTCGAAGTCCACGTGGTCGACGGCGCGGAACGGAATGGACCGGAATCCGCCGGTGCGGATCTTGTAATCCTTGACAAGCTCCCGGACCTTCACCAGTACCGGAGCGGCCTCGGCGGCCCGCTCATCGGCCGCGCGGCTCTCACCGACCTGGATGCGCTGGGAGGCGACACTCGGCGCCGCCGCCACCAGTTTCCGGGTGTAGGGGTGCACCGGGTCGAGCAGGATCTCCCGGCTGGGGCCCGCCTCCACGACCCGGCCGTGCTGCATCACGATGATGCGCTCGGCGCGTTCCGCGGCCAGGCCGAGGTCGTGCGTGATGAGCAGGACCGCGGTGCCCTTCTCCTTGGCCAGGGTGGCCATGTGGTCCAGGATCACCCGCTGCACCGTCACGTCCAGCGCGGAGGTCGGCTCGTCGGCGATCAGCATCGTCGGGTCCGCAGCCAGGCCGATGGAGATCAGCGCACGCTGCCTCATGCCGCCGGAGAACTGGTGCGGGAACTGCTTGAGCCGCCGCTCGGCGTCCTCCAGTCCCGCCTGCTTGAGCACCTCGATCGCGCGGGCGGTCACCGCCTTGCGTCCGCGGGCGATGCCGTTGGCCCGAATGGCCTCTTTGACCTGGAACCCGATGGACCACACCGGGTTCAGGTTCGACATCGGGTCCTGCGGCACGTAGCCGACCTCGCG
>JBIQMQ010000102.1:0-2780 GCA_044463185.1 Nakamurella lactea
GTGCCCCCGGTGGGACTCGAACCCACACTTGGCGCATTTTAAGTGCGCTGCCTCTGCCGATTGGGCTACGGGGGCGCCGGGCCGGCGTCACGTCGATCCTACGGTCGCGCCGCTCGTAGGTCCGCGCATCTCCGGATTCGCGCGCTCGGGTTCGCGCGCTCGGGTTCGCGCGCTCGGGTTCGCGCCGCTCCGAGATTCGCCATACGAGGGCGCGCCCTGCCAGGGCTGCGTCATGCCAGTCCGGGTGTCGCCGCCCGAGACGCTCGCCGCCACCGCTCCCGCACCATTCCCGGACTCGCGAGGCGCATGAGCGACGGCGGATACGGGAACCGCAGCACCGACGGGCAGCACGCCCGCAATTCGCGGCTTGTGAACGCATTCACAAAGTCGCTCGCAGGGGGTACAGTGAACTTTGTGAACGAAAGCACAAGCTCTCCGACGCGCATCCTGATCGTCGGCGGCGGCTACGTCGGCATGTACACCGCGCTGGGATTGCAACGCTCTCTCAGGAGCGAGATCCGCAGCGGCACAGTGCATGTCACCGTGGTGGAACCGCAGACCACGATGACGTACCAGCCGTTCCTGCCCGAGGCGGCGGCCGGCAACGTGGAGCCGAGGCACGTCGTCGTCCCGCTTCGCCGCACGCTGCGGCATTGCCGCGTCATCACCGGGGCGGTCACCGCCGTCAACCACGCATCCCACCGCGCCACCGTGGTCCCGATCGGCGGCGACCAGTACGAGCTCGACTACGACATCCTCGTCATGGCGCCCGGCTCCGTTTCCCGGGTGCTGCCGATCCCGGGGCTCGCGGAGCAGGGCATCGGGTTCAAGACGATCGGCGAGGCCATCGCCCTGCGGAACCGGGTGCTGGACCGCCTGGATTTCGCGGCGTCCGTCGCGGATGCGCCCGACTATGACGCAGCCCGCCGCCGAGCGCTCACGTTCGTGTTCGTCGGCGGCGGCTATGCCGGGATCGAGGCCCTCGGCGAGCTGGAGAACATGGCACGCTACGCGACTCGGTACACGCCACGCGTGGACCCGGCGGACATGCGCTGGGTGCTGGTGGAGGCCGCCGACCGCGTGATGCCCGAGGTTTCCCGGCGCATGGCGGAGTACGCGGCGCAGCAGTTGCGGGAGCGCGGCATCGCGGTGAAGCTCGGCACTCGGCTGAACAGCGTCACCGACGGCCACGTCGAACTCTCCGACGGCGAAGCATTCGACGCCGACACGATCGTGTGGACCGCGGGCGTCAAGCCGCACCCGATGCTGCGCACAACCGACCTGCCGCTCGACGGCAAGGGGCGCCTGGTGTGTGACGCGACGCTTGCGGTGCGCGGGGTCGACGGCGTGTTCGCAGCCGGCGACTGCGCCGCGGTGCCGGATCTGACCAAGCCCGACCCGAACGCACTGTGCGGCCCCAGCGCGCAGCACGCCGTGCGGCAGGCCCGCCGGCTCGCCCGCAACATCGCCCTGCACCTGCACGGTAAGCCGCTGGTCCCCTACCGGCACGCGTATGCCGGCTCGGTCGCCTCACTGGGGCTGTACCACGGGGTCGCCGAAGTGTACGGATTCCGGCTGCGCGGATTCCTGGCCTGGTGGATGCACCGCACGTACCACGTGTCGAAGATGCCGACGTTGAACCGGAAGGTCCGCATCATCGCGGACTGGACCGGTGCGCTGCTGTTCCGGCGAGAGGTCGTGTCGCTGGGCCAACTGCAACACCCGCGCCGGGAGTTCGAAAAGGCCGCGTCGTAGGGATTCTCGCCGCTTCGGGCCCCCGCCCTCCCGGATCACAACGACTTTGCATACATCACAACGACTTCAACGCCTGCTCGCGGCGCAAAGTCGTTGTGATCCGGGAGGTTTGGGCGGGCCGGAGCCCGATTGCCGCGCACTGCCGACGCTGACACACTGTCGGTGATGTCCAGTAGACCCAAGATGCACGCCGACGAGTTCCACACCGACGCCGTGCTCGTGCGGCGGCTGCTGACTCGGCAGTTTCCGCAGTGGGCAGACCTCCCCGCGACGTTGGTCGAGTCGTACGGGACTGACCACGACATCTACCGACTCGGCGCGCACCTCTGCGTCCGGCTGCCACGCATCGGCTGGGCGAGCGAGCAAGCGGTGAAGGAAGCCACGTGGCTGCCGCGGCTGGCACCGCACCTGCCACTGGCCGTCCCAAAACCCGTCGCCCTCGGTCAGCCCGACGAGAGCTACCCGTTCACCTGGGCAGTGCACGAGTGGTTGCCCGGGAAAAATGCCAACGGAACCCTGCGAGACCTTGAGCACGCTGCGGTCGACCTGGCTGGGTTCATCCGGGCGCTCCGCGCCGTGGACACGACCGGAGCGTCTCCCCGGCTGCCCGGCGCTCGCGGCGGCCCGCTGGCGGAACGTGACGAGGACGTCCGGCGTGCCGTCGCGCAGCTGGGCGACCGCATCGACGGCGTGGCCGCGTTGCGATCGTGGGAGCAGTCGCTGGCCGCGCCGGTCTGGGACGGCGCCGAGGTGTGGGTCCACGGCGATCTGCTGCCCGGCAACCTCCTCGTCGTCGACGGGCGACTGTCGGCCGTCATCGACTACGGCGGGCTCAACGTCGGCGACCCGGCATGTGACCTACAGCCGGCCTGGAACCTCTTCCCCGCGGCGAGCCGCCGCACTTTCTTAGCCGAGCTGCAGGTCGACGACGCCATGCGCGTGCGTGGCCGCGGCTGGGCGCTCTCCCAGGCGCTCATCGCCCTGCCCTACTACTGGGAGACCAACGCCGGCATCGTCACACAGGC